>CBDUHU010000164.1:0-7248 GCA_965366725.1 uncultured Kangiellaceae bacterium | reverse complement strand
ATTAGTAGAGGAATATGACATGTTAAAAAACTATATTGTCACTGCCTGGAAGGTGTTTCTGAGGCGTAAATTTTTTACCTTTATTAATTTATTTGGTATTAGTCTCACACTCACAGTTATTATGGTTACAGCGGCGCTTATTGATAGCTATATTTACCCATCAGGTCCTGAAAAAACCAGCATTAACTATCGAACCGTAGAACGGTTGACGCTAACAAATGACGGACAGAATCAGATTGAATCTTCAAGGCTGGGCTTTAAGTTTATTAAAGACAATATTATGCGGCTAAAAACGCCTGAACTGATTTCAATTAATACTGGTGCAGCGAGTGGTGTCTCATACATTCAGGGAAGCAAGTTAGAACTTAGTCTGCGACGTACAGATCTAAATTATTGGAAAATACTGAAATTTGATTTTATTCAGGGAAGACATTTTACTGAACAGGAATTCAATTCAGGTCTATTTGTGGCGGTCATTAATCAGAATACTGAACGACAGATTTTCGGACAACAATCATCAGTTGGGAAGTATATAACAACCAATAATCAACGATTTCAAATTATCGGAGTTGTGGAAAATATTTCTCTGGTAGAACGATCAGCTTCTGCGGATATCTGGGTTCCCTACACAACCCTCCCTTCGACGGTATATCAGCAGGAACTAACCGGTAGTTGGGAGGCAATTCTATTTCACTCAAATAGTAAAATGCTCGATGAAATTCATCAAGAATATGTCAATCTACTAAAAAACAATGTCCAACTGCCTAAACCAGAAGAGCTAAGTAAAGCCTTTAGCGGTGCTTATGGAAAACTGGAGAATATTTCACGGGGGATATTTGGCGATGAGCTTGGCTATGACAGCGGTATCGAGAGTTTAATTGCTGTTATCTCAATTTTCACACTACTATTTATGCTACTACCCAGCATCAATATGATCAATTTGAATGTTAGCCGAATTCTTGAACGTTCTTCCGAAATAGGTGTGCGAAAAGCGTTTGGAGCATCCTCCATGCAGTTAGTTTCACAGTTTGTCATAGAGAGTATTCTTCTGACTATTGTTAGTGGTATTGTCGCTGCTCTACTGAGTTTAGTCATATTCAATATAATTGAAAATAGTGGACTGATCCCATACGCTACTTTTAGTTTTAATCTTCGAACATTTATTTTTGGTCTTATTATAGTTTTAATTTTTGGGATTATATCTGGACTGTACCCAGCAATTAAGATGTCCCGGTTACACCCGGTTAAAGCACTAAAAGGAGCAGCATAACAATGTTATTACATATCATTAAAATGATCTGGAATCGTAAGAGGTCAAATTCCCTGATTATCGCTGAAGTTGCTATTGCTTTTATGGTTGTATTTTTTCTGGCTGTTATCGCAATCCGTAACTATACGCTTTATCAAATTCCACTCGGTTACGACTATCAGAATATGTGGCAGGTCAGACTTTTTACCGGTGGCAGGTGGAATTCTGAGTCAGATCAGGAAACCTTGAAGCAACTAACCACTGGTTTAGATCAGTTTGCTGAAGTTCAATCGGTCAACTTAATGCGTACCCCAACCTTCGAGGATTGGAGTTGGACATCATCTTCTGAAATCAATGGAATTGAGCAAATCTATAACGCTAACTCGATTGATGATGGCGCAGCGGAAAATCTGAATATGACTTTACTCGAAGGACGTTGGTTTGGCCCACAGGATAGCGGTCAGAATTATACACCAGTGATTATCAACCGACGTTTTGCTGATCAGGTATTTCCAGATCAGAGTCCAATCGGTCAAAACATTGCTGAGTCAAACTCTCGAGAAAGACGTATCGTTGGTGTGTTTGAGGATTTTCGTCAATTTGGTGAACTGCACAGGTTAACAAACTATGTTTTTACTCGCTACGATATTAATACTCCCAATGAATTGAATATTAACCACATCCAGTTGAAGTTACTTCCGGGAACAACCGCAGTATTTGAAGAAGCCTTGTCTAAACGACTAAAAGGCATTGCACCAAATTGGGAGTTCAATATAGAGTCATGGGATAGCAAACGGAAAAGCCATCTTCGTGAGACTTTATTACCTATGATGATTCTTGGAGTTATTGGTAGCTTTTTAATTTTGATGGTTGCCATGGGACTATTTGGTGTATTGTGGCAGAATGTAACTGGACGAACTCAGGAAATCGGTTTACGTCGCGCTCTGGGTGCGACCGCCAACAGCATTCATTGGCAAATTATCGCAGAGTTGCTAGTGGTAACTCTGTTGGGGATAGCTGGAGCAGTCGTCCTATTAATACAGCTGCCAATTCTCGGCTTATTCAGTGAACTTAACTGGTCACTATTTTGGCCTGCATTATCAGTTGCAACGGTTTTCATGCTGCTATTGTCAGCGACATGTGCATTTTATCCTGGAAAAATAGCGACTGCTTATGTGCCCGCTGAAGCATTACATTACGAATAAAAACTCTTAACCTTTTGTTGAAACCAACTATGTTACAACTTGATAAAAATAGTATCACTTTACTTATTGTTGATGATGAGCCTGCAGTGACAACCTCAATTGCGATGCTATTAAAAAAGCAGGGATATCACGCGCTCAAAGCGGGAACACCACAACAGGCTCTTGAGTTATTACAACAAGGCAATATTGACTTGGTTATTCAGGACATGAACTTCTCCCGCAATACCAGTGGACAAGAGGGAATGTCTCTGCTCAAGAATATCAAATCAATCAATCAGCATATCCCGGTTATTTTAATGACAGCCTGGGGTTCTATTGAACTCGCAGTTGAAGGGATCAAATGCGGCGCGCGGGATTTTATTACTAAGCCATGGGACAATCAACAACTGTTAAGGACAATTGAAACTTGTCTTGAACTCACTCAAACAAAGTCGGATCAGGATTCTCCTCTAACTAGAACAGAGTTAGATCAAAAATATGATTTTTCAGCCATTGTCGGACAAGATCCTAATATGGTCAAAGTACTAACCACTATTGGACGCGTTGCATCAACCGATGCGCCAATACTCATTTTGGGTGAAAGTGGAACCGGTAAAGAACTGATTGCCGATGCAGTTCATCAAAATTCCCGCAGAAAAGATGGCCCACTGATAAAAGTAAACCTTGGTGGAATGAATGCCAGCTTATTCGAAAGCGAAATGTTTGGTCATGTTCGCGGAGCCTTTACCGATGCAAAACAGGATAGAAAAGGAAGGTTTGAAATTGCTGATGGTGGCGCAATTTTTCTTGATGAAATTGGCGATCTTGATCCGGCGTCACAAGTAAAACTCTTGCGCGTTCTTCAGGATAGAAGTTTTCAACCAGTCGGTTCGTCGCAAAGTCAAAAATCGAATTTCCGAGTTATTTCGGCAACTAATCGAAATCTTGATGATATGGTAAAAGAAGGTAGTTTTCGTGAAGATCTTCTTTATCGACTGAACTTAATTTGTGTCGAACTACCACCTTTGCGTCAGCGCAGAGGAGATATTCGACTATTAGCAGAGAGGCATCTCAGGCGAATTGAACAACTTTACGGACTTAATAGTGCGAGTATTGATGAAAGTGGATTGCAATGGCTAGAGCAACAACCCTGGCCCGGGAATATTCGTCAGTTAACTCAGACCATTGAGCGTGCACTTTTATTGTCTGAAACAAGCCAGTTAACAACTCACCATTTCGAACCTCAAAACCTGGCAGGCAACTTAACGGATGATTCAAGAATCCCTGTCGGCTCCATGACGCTTGATGAAATCGAAAAATTAACTATCCAGAAAACAATGGCAACCTACCAATGTAATATAACTAAGGTTGCTGAAACTCTGGGGATCAGCAGAGCGGCGTTATACCGGCGACTGGAAAAATACGGATTAAATGAATGAGTTTAAAAACAAAGTTATATTCATTGTGTTTTTTCTTGCATCTGATTTTACTCGGAATAGCCCTGGCTTTTAACCAGGAATTTGGGGTATTGCTTTTAGTCATTGAATTAATATTGGCACTGAGTTTAATCACCTTTATCTGGCTTATTCGCAAGGCATTACAACCATTGGAATATATTCATATTTTTTCCAGTTTGTTAAAAGAAAATGAATTTTCTTCTCGCTTTAGCCATTTAAAACAAGCTGATTTAGACCAACTGATAAGTCAGTTTAATATTATGTTACAGCGCCTTCAGAACAAACAACTGGAATTAAGTAAACAAAAAGGTGTATTTGAGAAGTTAATGGATGAGTCGCCTATTGGCGTCATATTATTAAATTTTGACGGCCATATCAGTGACATTAATACTGCCGCATGCAAACTCCTATCAATTAATAAAACCCAGATTGAGCAGATAATCGGACATACAATTAAACAGTGTAATCAAGGTGCTATCGCTTATTTGCAGGAAGTTGAAATTTCATCTCATAAACTGATAACTTTGAATAACGGCCAACGGATAAAAATTGGCCATTACATCATTAGAGATCGTGGTTTTGAGCGGTCTTTTTATCTACTTTATGAGTTGACTGGTGACATTATTCAGTCACAAAGGTCAGCTTATGAAAAATTAATCCGCCTTATGTCTCATGAAGTTAACAATACAATTGCGATTACTAACTCACTGCTGGAGAGCAGTCTTTCTTTTAAAGAGCAACTTGATAACTCTGCAAGCGAAGACTTTGAAGAGTCCATTAATATTGTTATTAACCGCTGCGCCAGCCTGAACCTTTTTATGCAGGGCTACGCTGAAGTCGTTAAACTTCCTCACCCGGTTAAAGCGAATTTTAATTTCACTCTATTAATCAAAAATCTATCTAAATTATTTTACGCCGAATGTCGCAAACGTCAGATTACCATGGAGCTAGACTTAACAGGAGATTTTTTGATTTTCGCCGATGCACATCTGATTGAACAGGCGCTTGTTAACATTATAAAAAATGCCATCGAAGCGATTGGTGAAAATGGAAGAATCACTATTCAAATGACACCTGAAAATGACCATATAAACGTTTCTATCAGAGATACTGGTGAAGGATTAAGTAAAGAAGTAGAGCGTCAGTTGTTTACTCCATTTTATACAACTAAAGAGTCAGGCCAGGGAATTGGATTGATGCTTATTCATGAGATCTTAGATCTCCATGACTATGATTATCAACTGGCCAACAACAAGAATGCTGTTGGCGCGGCTTTTAACATTGTGATACCACTTAATCCATCTACCGACAAGTGACAATAGTGCAGTATCAAATACAATAATTAGTGTTCTTCGTTACGAGAAGCTCTGTGTTTTCTTCTTTTTTCCTTCATTTTTTCAAGCTTTTCTCTCTGTTCATCCGTTAGCATTGCTAACGCCTCTCGTTTAAACTTTGCTTGAAGCAGCATTTTCTCAGCTTTTAATTCTGACATCTCTGCACTAAGCGTTTTTACTGCGGTTTCATCTGGTTCATCAACAGCCAATAATTCTTTCATTTGTTTTTTAGCTGAACGCATAGATAGATGAATCGACTTCATCGATTCCTTATTGCTTTCTTTCAGTGATTTAATCGATGATTTTTGTTCATCAGTCAAATCCAGCTTAGAAAATACACGATGCAAAATATCCTTGCCTCGCCCATTATGATCGCGCATTCTTTCTTTATGATTTGCATATTCACCTTCATGGTCTGGATGTGAAACTGCATTTCCGCTAACTAATATACCGGTTAAAACAACCAGTGTAGACATCCCTGATAAAATAGCTTTATAAGACATAATAATATTCCTCACAAATTAACGTAAAATCGCTTAAGTTCAAGTGACACTGGGACTTTTATGTCCCTGAGTTAACCATCACCCGATGTTGATTAGTCTATAGTATTCAATGCAAATTGCTGTCAATAGAATGTAAATTTTATGTAAAGAGCTGTAACCAATTGATTGATAATAAATGATGTATGCTAAACTAATCAACAGTGTTAAATAATTTCATTCGTTACCTTATATGACTCACATTCTAATTGCCGATGATGATCAGGAACTTTGTCTGTTACTCAAGGAATATTTGTTAGAAGAGGGCTTCACAATTGAAACTGCTAATGATGGTGAGGTTGCAATACAAAAGCTCTCGCGTTCAAACTACGATCTTTTGATCCTCGATGTCATGATGCCTAAACAGAACGGTTTTGATACCCTGGCACAATTAAGACAATACTCAAACCTGCCTGTTTTGATGTTAACCGCACGAGGAGAAAAAGTTGACCGGATTGTCGGGCTGGAAATGGGCGCAGATGATTATGTTACCAAACCTTGTGAACCACGCGAACTGGTCGCAAGAATTCGGGCAATAACACGCAGAACGAATCAACCAGCCAATCAACAAAACTCGCGTTCAACATCGGTCATCTGCGTTAACAATGTCAAAATAGACCCTGATAATCGGCAAGTCACGTTAAATGAGAAGAGTATTGAGTTAACCACAACTGAATTCGACCTTTTAAACTTATTGGTTTCACAAGCAGGAAAACTGGTTACAAGAGAGTCTATCAGTGAAATTTGCCTGGGTAAAAAATTGCAGCCATTCGACCGAAGCATTGATATGCACTTAAGTAATGTGAGAAAGAAGCTTTCAGACTTCGCGCCTGGAAAACCACGAATAAAGACAATTCGAGGAAATGGTTATCAATATTTGATCTGGCCAGATGAGAAAACTTGCTGATGCCAGATAACCATAACATCAACAACCAGAACCACTTGTCCCGGTTTTATCAGTCGCTCAAATTAAGTTTGTTCTGGAAAATCCTCGCCTGGTTCTGGCTATCAATGATTATTATCATCACAATTAACTTATTTTTAGGACAGGTGAATAGTGATAAAATCCATTTTCGACCGCTGCCCCCACCTGCCAAAAAAGAACTACTGGTTGTTAGTAATCGCCTGACAAGAATGTTAGCCCATTCAAACCGTAAAATTAGACGAATACCAAAACGACTTCATGACATCTATCTTCTGAACAACCAGCAGATTGATTATTTCAACCGCCCTGTTCCAGATATTCTTATTGATCTACACTCCCGGGTTATCCGTTCTAATACCCCACTGTTTGCCTTTCAAAAGCGCCAGGCATTTCTCGGTGGAAAGCCTATCAACTTAAGAGGCGAAGAGTATCGGATCTATATTAGTCGAAGAGATCCATTGTTTAGTCGGCATTTTGTGGCTGTTTTCTTTAAGGAAATGACCCGCACATGATTATTCTCAATCTTCATTATCAGTTTCCCAATCAGTTGTTTACTATCA
>CBDUHU010000163.1:0-7344 GCA_965366725.1 uncultured Kangiellaceae bacterium | reverse complement strand
CTTGACCTTTATAAAAAAAGCTTTGAAGTGCTCCTTTGACATTGCCAACAAGATATTCGGCTAATTCACTTATTGACTGGTATTCATATAACAATGTTTTAGGAAGTGCGCCGAGATCACGCTCCAGATTAGCATTAAAGCGACCAATCATGATGGAATCAAATCCAAAGGAGTCAAACCTTTCTTCCGGGTCAATTCGGTCGACAGAAATTTTAGTTTCCTGAGCTACAAGACCAAGTAGATATTGATTAGTTTTCTCGGGTAAATACTCCTGATATTGAGCAGCTAACGGAACTTCCAAATCAGCAATATCGTTAGAATCGTTCACTCTGGAATCAACCCCACTCAAATAATTGGATATTCTCTGTGGATATCCATAAAGAGCAACTCCCTGGGCGTATGGCGAACGAACAAAGTTCTCCCAATACTTTAGACCATCTACTTCAGGTAATGCACACATACCGGTTGTCTGTTCTATTTCATCAAGAACCTCAGCAGCCACTGACATTCCACCATCAAGCCAGTAAGGCCAATTGATCGAAAGCGTTCTTACTGAGTTTTGCCCAGTTTTACGGCGACGTTCACTAACATCTGCAAACCCATCAATAAAGCAGTTTGCGAATGAATAATCACTCTGTCCTGGATTTCCAAATACCCCGGCACCAGACGAAAACAGAACAAATAAATCAAGTTCTTCCTGCTCCGTTGCTAATTGTAAGTTGGCGGTTCCAAATATTTTTGCGGAAAATACACTGGAAATTTCATCATCATTTTTATTATAAATAAATGAATCACGATTAATCCCCGCACAATGGAAAACACCATTAATTTTACTAAACTGCTTTCTACCACTATCGACAGCACTTTGCATTTCATCCAGATTTGATATGTCTGCCTGGATATAAAGAATATCCTGATGAATTTTTTGTAATTCAGATAATTTCTGTTGTTGTTTAACTCCAAGTTCTGAGCGTCCAACAACCACCAGTTTTGCATTGAACTCTTTCGCAAGGTATCGACTAAATATATAACCCAACCCACCTAAACCGCCAGTAATCAGATAGACGCCCTGTTGCTTCACTGGTAATTCGTTGGATTCATATTCATCAGTCTGATAACTCACTAACTCACGTACATACCTTTCACTTTTTTGCTCTGTATCAAATTTGTAGCAAACATCATTTGTGATCCAGTCGGAACTCATAGATTCAGCTAATAAGATATTGGCTAGTTCAATCATGGTTGGTTCATTTCCATTGGTCTTATCAATTTCAATAACCTTAGATTGATATTCCGGCATTTCTTGAGAAAGTGTTTTACAGAATCCTCCCACGCCCATCTGAACCGGCATAGCATGTTGCAAGCTACTGGAATATACAGAGACGACTTTTAACGCCTTCTGAGTTGAGTATTTAATCATGCTCCTGGTTAAGTTGAACAATGAGAAAAAACTTTCCTCCAGTTGTTTATTGATCGTTTTTTCCAGCCCATCAGTTATTGGATTAAGGCAACTGTGTATCACTAGTTCTGGCAACACATGCTGTTCGGAAAGAATACCGATAACCCGATCAAAGTCACTTTCTTTTCCAGCTCTAACGATAAAATGACGGTTATCCAGTTGTTTAAACGCCTCACCATATTGGACTAAAATCAATACCCTTTCATCATTCACTTTATCGGATTCTTCCGTGAGACATAGCTTTAGTGATTTCATTAATTTAGTTGATGAGTCCAGAAGAAGAATACTTTTAACTAAATTACTTTTACCTGTCGCTAAGACTTCTTTTTTCCATTGCGCTCTATAGTGATTTCGTTGGGCTTTTTCTAAAGGTATTAAAGGTTGCTCAGTCAAAACACTTGTTGCTTTCTCACTGACAGATTTAGCTTGTTTTTCATCGGCCCAATACCGCTCTTTAGCAAAAGGATATCCAGGTAAACTGATTCTTTGCAAGCGAGTTGATTGATGCATTAATTGCCAATCAACATCTAACCCCTTAACCCATAACTCAAGCAGTTTTGTCAATTTCCGCTCTACAATCCAATTTTCAATCGTTTTATGAAAATCAGCTTCCTGAGTTAAGATAGCCAGAGTGTCTTTGTCAGTCGATATTTTTCCCTGATAACAATGTTTAGTATTTACATCGCCGGCACCGAATGCCTCTAACTGATTGACTAACTGTTCAACCGTATTGGCTATAAAGCCAACACGAACTTTCATTGCATCTCTTCCCAACTGTAGCGTATAGGCAATATCGACTAATCTTGGGGTAATATTCTGCGCTTTCAGATTAACAAGATGACTTAATAAAGCTGTAACTTTCAGTTTTAATTGGTTTTCACTTTGCGCTGAAAGAATAATCCCCTGTTCCAACTTAATATCACTATTAATATTCAATGAATATTGTTGTTTTACTGGCGTATACTCTTCGATCACCAGGTGGGCATTGGTACCACTAAAGCCAAAAGAACTAATTGCGGCTCTTCGACTCGCTCCATCATTCACATTCCAGTCACGTAATTCTTTATTGATATAAAATGGAGAGCGGCTGAAATCAAATAATATATTTTCTTTTTTGACATTTAAGCTGGGTGCCAATTGTCGGTGCTTCATCGATAATAGAACTTTTTGAATACTCGCAACACCGGCAGCCCCCGAAGTGTGACCAATATTACTTTTTACAGCACCAAGCGCACAATAATTTTTCCTTGATGTTTTTTCCTTAAAAACGGTGGCCAATGCTTCAAGTTCTATCGGATCACCTAACTTAGTTCCAGTACCGTGAGTCTCTACATAACTGATAGTTTCAGGATCAATCTTAAACCTTGAATAAACGTCTCGTTCCAACTCAATCTGACTATTAACACTTGGCGCAGTAATACCATTTGTCTTACCATCCTGATTGATTCCTGAGCCTAATATAACACCATAAATTGAGTCATTATCTGACTCGGCATCTTGCAACCTTTTCAATACCAGTGCTCCGACACCTTCCCCTGGAACAAATCCATCAGCGGAGTTATCAAAAGTTTTACACTGCCCTTCAGGCGACAACATTCCAGCTCTGCACATGCCCTGATAAGACTCTGCGATCAGATATAAACTTACCCCGCCAGCCAGTGCCATATCAACTTCGTGATTATTCAACGCCTGACACCCCAGGTGAACGGCTACCAATGAAGACGAACATGCAGTGTCTATTGGAATAGCAGGGCCTTTCAGATTAAGGTAATACGCAATTCTTGCAGCACCTATTGCAAAACTATTCCCTGTAGTTTCAACCGTGTCTGATTGACTATCGGCAAGAAGATAGGAATATTCACTACTCATAATTCCCATGTAAACACCACATTTTTTATGACTTAACTGCTTCTTGGCGTAACCAGCATCTTCAAATGCATGATAACTTTCCTGCATAAACAAACGGTGCTGCGGGTCCATAAATTCAGCTTCAGATGGTGATATCTGAAAGAATAATGGGTCAAAACAATCAACATCATCCAACAGACCTAACCACTTACAATAAATTTTACCTTCGGCCTGAGGGTTTGAATCATAATATTGGTCCACATCCCAACGTGACTTTGGTATGACAGAGATTGAGTTTTTACCATTTATCAGGTTATCCCAATAGGCTCCCAGATCCTCTGCTTCCGGATATCGCCCGGACATACCAATAATTGCGATCTTATTATTTTCTGAACTGACACTAAGCGATTTATTATTAGAGACAACTTGCGTTTGAATAAGCGCATTTTCAACCATAGGTTTTCGCGGAATTCTTTTCAATACAGGAATATCTTGTGAGATAACATCGAGCGTCATTAGGTTAGCTCGAACTTCTCTATGATTGGTGTTTTCTAAATCCATCTCTACATCAGTTTCAATAGTTTCAGGTACGGCTAAGTACTCAATTTCTCCACCATCAGGATTTTTTTCTATTAACTCTTCTTTCAGAAAATTTGATAATGATTGTATATTTGAATAGTCATAAACTCGTGTAGCAGAGATTTCCAATGCGTATTGTTTGTTGATTGCGCTCACCCATTCGACACCAACAATTGAGTCTAGCCCAAGCTCTACAAATGAGCGTTCAGGGTCTATATCACTGGCATTCATGTAGAGAGCTTTTGCCAGACTCTCGGTTAACTGTGTTTGCAACTCTTTTGACGAAATGCCACTTGATTTTTCTACACTTTGTTCAATTTTATCGTTAGTTTCAGTTGAAATTTTCTTTTCTGGAGTAACTGGCTTTTCAATTCTCCCATCAGGTTCAGGAGCTAGCTTAGCAAGTTCATCTAAAATAAATTCAGATAGCGACTGAATATTGGAATAATCGTAGACTCTGGTTGCGGATATCTCCAACCGATACTGTTTATTAATCGCACTAACCCATTCAACACCGACTATTGAATCGAGGCCTAAGTCAATAAATGACTTTTCAAGATCGATATCTGAAGATTGCATATACAAGGCTTTTGCCAGACTTGTTTTTAATTGTTGTTGCAAATCTCCCAGGTTGGATGCTACTACTCTGACACTTTTGTGTTCTTGCTGCGTTTTATCTTCTACATTTGACGCTTTATCAATAAGCTCTAATTCAGCCATATCAGACTCTATAACATTAGTTTGACTGAATATTAAATCCTCTGATTTTTCCAGTTTAATCACGCGACCTTTAGAAGTTATGTCTGGAACAGTAATGACCACATTTTCTGGTTCAATCAGACTAATCGCATTGGGTTTTTCAAGTATTGGTAAAGCAAAATCAGCCGCTGATTGAACCAATGAATTTTCTGCAAGCTTGAATGTTCTTATTTCCTCATTACCATTGTTGATAGGTAAAGATTTAGATTGACTGTTAACCAAAATCACTCTGTCTATCTGTACACAGAGATTACCCTGCTGATCAAATAATGCGACGTCAAATGATTTTTCTGCGATAACAACATCGGATGAATCACTTAGCAACAGTGTCATTTTATCAGTACATGCTGAAAATACTTTAATTGAGTTAGCCGACTTAACAACAGGCGTTGAATTGAGCCTCTCATTAGCTCCAAGATATTGACTAATATTAAATGCATGGCTAAGAACATGCGGATTTAGTGCTAATTTTTTACTTTCAGAAAATTCAGTTTCGCTTAAGAAAATTTCCGATAAAACCTGATTTTCGCTAGAATAAATACTAATAGAAGCAGATTTTTCCAGTAGCTTCATACGATTCTTCATAGATACAAGATCGAAACGTTCCTGCTGACTATTCTCAGAAAAATTAACTTCTGATTGATAACAAACTAACTCTTCCTGATTTTTACTGTTTAAACATATTATTTCACCGCATAAGAGGTCATCCTGCGAGGTAAATAACTCAGTACTGAGAAACTGTTTGCTGCCAATTTCTGGAATGTCACCCCAGCATAAATTGGAAAGCCTAAGCACGCTATTTTTATTTTGTTCAGGCATTGCTTGAATTGCTGCTTCTCTTATCATTTCAATAAATGCCATCGATAAAAATAGTCGCTCTGAAACCTTACCTTTCAGATCTGTTAATAGCTGATTACTTTGTAACTCTGTGTGGTAACTCTGCTGGCTAAAGTTAGAAGTATTGATATCTAACAATGGATGAATTGAAGACTGGCTATGCACAATAACCTTATTAGAAGCATCAATGGAAGAGTCTCTATTTCGTTCACGAACCGCAAGCGGGCCACTGACCGCGGAATCAACCCAATATTTTTCTTTAGCAAAAGGATAGGTTGGCAGGCTAATACGACGCGGTTTGTTCCCTTCGTATAATTTATCCCACGCCAGCTCGAGCCCCTTAACCCACAAATCTAGCAACTTCGAATGCTTTTTTCTTTCAATCCAGCGTTCAATTGCTTCCTTCATATCCTCATCATGAGTAAAAATACTAATCCCATCTTTGTTATTTTTAACCTGCCCTCGATAACAGTCTTCAATGTACTCAACGCCATCCACGATCAAAGTTAAACGGTCAATTAACTGGGATACATCACTAACCATCAATCCCAACCTTTCATCCATTGCCTCTCGTCCAACCTGCAATGTGTAAGCAACAGCATTTAGATCGAGCGTAGTCTGATATCGAATAACAAACTCAAGTAACTGTTTAGATTTAATCTGAAGTTGTTCTGGAGTTCGCGCAGACAAAACGATCATTACAGGGGCAATAATCTCACTATTTAACGACCTGTTTTGATATTCCTGTAAGATAATATGTGCATTCGAACCTCCTGCACCAAAGGAAGATAACCCAGCTATTCGTGGTATTTGATTCCCATCAACATCAGGAGTATTCCAATCTTTCAATGTTTGATTCACTTCAAAGGGCGTATTATCGAAATCGATATGGGGGTTCAATGCCTTTGAATGAAGTGACGGAACAATCTTGCGGTATTTCATCTGCAGAAGAATTTTGGTTAAGCCAGCGATTCCAGCTGCAGACTCACAATGACCCACATTTGATTTCGCAGACCCCAATGCACAACTGAGTTTAGCCGTTTTGTTATTAAGGTCACGGTTCTGGTTAAAGGCTTTTGTTAACGCCGTAATTTCAATCGGGTCACCCAGTTTAGTACCAGTTCCATGCGCTTCTATATAACTCACATGATGAGATAAAACGCCTGATTCATTCAGTGCCTGTGATATAACATTAGCTTGGGCCTGGGGATTAGGAACTGTGTAACCATTAGTTTTACCACCATGGTTAAGTGAACTTCCCTTGATAACCCCATAAATATGATGTCCCTCGTCTTCTGCTTCAGACAGGCGCTTTAAGATAACTGCACCAACACCTTCGCCGGGTATATAACCGTCACCACCTTCACCGAAGCTCTGACAATGACCATCACTTGATATAAATTGACCGGCGCTAAGCATCATATATTTGCTCGGATTGATACTGACATTAACCCCACCAGCAATACCTAAATCAGTGCGCCCCAATTTCAAATCCTGGCAAGCCAGATGGATTGCGGTTAAGGATGAAGAACACATTGTATCCAGGGTCATACTGGGGCCATGTAAATTAAGCACATAAGACACTCGATTGGCAATACTGGCTAAGCTAGCCGATAGGTGATACTCGCCATACATCACACCAACATAGACCCCAACCTGACCGACTAAACCGTCTTTTCGTTCAATCTGTAAGCTGTTTCTGGTATAACCCGCATCTTCTACAGCCATCCAGCTATGTTGAAGAAATAGTCGTTCCTGTGGGTCAATATTCGCCGCTTCTCGCGGGGAAATGCTAAAAAATATCGGGTCAAATTCATCCACTCCTTCAATAAAACCACCCCATTTACTATAGTGATAGCCAA
>CBDUHU010000162.1:0-7405 GCA_965366725.1 uncultured Kangiellaceae bacterium | reverse complement strand
TATTTCATTTTCTTATGCCGTGTTTTCTTGGTGATCAAAATCAGTTCAAAAAATTGTTTCAAATTCCTATTGAAAAAGAACAAGATCAACTAAGACAGCAAGCACTAAGTACGAGAATTGCACCTTTTATTTTACGCAGAACCAAAGATAGAGTTGCAGCTGACTTACCTGCAAAGACTGTTATGGAAGAGTTTCTTGAACTACAGGAAGAGCAGGCCGATATATACGAAACGATCCGTCTAAGTATGGTGGATGAAGTTCAGAAAGCAATGAACAGCTCAGCTTCCTCGGGCAATCAGCTATTAATTGGTAACGCACTATTACGGCTTAGACAAGTCTGTTGTCACCCCCGTTTAGTTAAGAGTATTTACAAAACAATCACTCAGAAGGAGTTATCGGGTAAAATACAGGAAGTTACTGAGAGAAGCTATTTTCAAGGTGACCTTTTTGCTGAAATTCAACAGCCAACTGCTGAACCAAAAGAGCAAGATACACTCCTGCTTACTGATAATACCAATGAGTTTGCTAATAGTAACAGCTCTTCTAAATTAGACTGGCTTTATACCCGGTTACCTGAAATGATAAGTGCAGGAAGAAAGGTCCTTATTTTTTCATCTTTTACTTCCATGCTCGATATTATTGCTGAATTATTAAGTAAAATGTCGATAGATTATTTAATGCTAACGGGAAGTAGCAGAAATCGCACTGAATTGGTCAGTAGGTTTCAAAATGGTGACATTCCTATATTCCTAATTAGCTTGAAAGCTGGTGGCGCCGGTCTCAATCTTACCCAAGCGGATACGGTGATTCATTTTGATCCCTGGTGGAATCCGGCAGCAGAGAATCAGGCAAGTGATCGTGCTCATAGAATAGGCCAGGATAAACCGGTGTTTGTATATAAACTTATCACTAAGGGTAGCGTCGAAGAGAGAATTAATAAAATGCAGTCACATAAATCAGAGTTGGCAAATAAGCTTTATGATAAACAAACATCCAGTAGCGATATGGAAGTTCTTGATTGGAAAAAGTTACTAGCACCTTTAGATGAAAATGAAATGTAAATAATATTATTTTATATTAGCTTGTTGAAAAAGTTTTGTTTCTATTTTATTAAGTTCCAGTGGTTTAGAAAGTAAGTAGCCCTGAGCCTGGTCTGTGCCCGCATTACGTATAAATTCTAATTGTTGTTCGGTTTCAATACCCTCTGCGACTGTTTTTAATCCAAGCGATTTAGCTAATGATATAATTGTTTTTATTATTGCATCATTCTGTTCGCTAGTTCCAATTTTTGCGACAAAACTTCTATCAATTTTCAGTTTATTGATTGGTAGTTGATTAAGGTACTGGAGTGATGAGTAACCTGTTCCAAAATCATCAAGCGCCAGCTCTATACCTTTTTCTGCAAGTTTCCCAAACATTCTTCTTGCAACTTCGATATCTTCCATCAATACACTTTCAGTAAGTTCAAACTCTAAATACTGTGACTTTATAGTGTATTTCTCTAATAGTTCATCGATAAAGTAATTAAAGTCATAATGGTGTAAGTGGCGGGCAGATAAATTAAATGCCAGCTGTATATCAATACCCTGGGCATGCCAGCGGGATAGGTTTTTGATCGCACTTTCTAGTAGGGTTTCGGTCATTTGAATAATCAACCCTAAATCTTCAGCAATTGGAATGAACTCTGATGGAGGAACTATCTTTCCTGACGAATCCTTCCATCTGGCTAGAGCTTCCATACCACAAAATTTACCAGAGGCTAAATCATATTGTGGTTGATAAACTAGAAAAAACTCGTTTTTCACCAATCCCTGACGTACCCTGTTTTCTAGGTTGAGGCGCTTTTTTGCAGCTTCGTTCATGGAGTTTTCATAATACTGAAAGTTATTTCGTCCAGCATTCTTTGCATGATACATCGCAATGTCGGCATGCTTAATAAGCCCTTTGGGTTCATCCCCATCCTGTGGATAAATAGCGATCCCTATACTGGGAGAAATGGAAATCTGGTGTCCTCTTAGGTACATAGGTTCTTCCATTTGCTCTATGATATTACGGGCAATACGGTTAATTGTATCGATACCGTCAATATCTTCCAGCATCACAACAAATTCATCACCACCAAGTCGGGCAACGGTATCGTCATGTCTAATCGAGCGTCTTATCGTGTGAGCTACGTTGATTAATAGTAAATCTCCAATATCATGGCCCAAGGTATCATTGACCTGTTTAAATCGGTCAAGATCAATGAAAAAGAGAGAGAGTTTCTGTTTTCTACGTCGGCAGTGTTCAATGGCATGGGTAATACGATCGAGTAGTAATGCTCGGTTAGGAAGCCCGGTAAGCGCGTCATAGTTGGCTAGCTTTCTTAGTTCGCTCTCTGCTTCTTTTTGTTTTCTGATATCAGTTAATGCAAATACGAAGTTTTGATTATTATCATTGTCATAATAGCTTGTTGCACTGATTAGAATTGGCAGTGGTTTTTTTAGATGACGTATTAGCATGCCTTCACCTTCCCAGTGGTTCTGCATGTGTATCAATCGAAATATCTCCACCGTTATACTTCTGTTATTTTCGAGATCAGTGATAAAGTTAATACCATTTCCGAGAATAGTTACTGGTTCATATTGTGTTGTTTTATAAAATGACTGGTTAGCCGCTATAACATTTTTATTCTGATCTAATACAAAAACGATATCTCTGGTATTCTCAAATGCTTTAGAGAACAAACGCATTTTATCTCTTGCTTCTTTCCTCTCATTAATATTTGTAAAGGTCCCGGTAACTCTCATTGGTTTTTGTGCATCATCGAACTGTGATACAGTCGCCATATCACGATACCATACCCAATTATTTGATATATCCCTCATACGATAAATAACATCAAAAACACTCTTTTCTCGGGTTAAAAAATTATTCCATTTAGATACCACACTCTCTCTGTCTTCCGGGTGAATAGCATCTAACCTTTTTGAAAAATCAATAGTGTCGTCATCATGAACTGTACTATCTGCTAGCAGGCGAGGCTCATAAACAGAGTTACTATTTGCATGCCAATCCCATAACCCGCTATTACCACCTTTTAGTGCGAGACTTAATCTTTCCTCACTCTGTTTTAACCGTTGATGTGATAGTTTTTTTATTAGTATTCTTTTTCGATAGCGTAATACGGTGGTCGAAATAAATATAGCAATGAGTATAATATATAGACTAAACGCTGTTTTTGAAAACCAGGGGGCAGGATGACTGGTTATTTTTATTCTAGCAGGTTTGGTTTCTTTACCCGTTTCATAGTCTATTGCGCTGATATGAAGCGTATTTTCTCCAGTTTCAATTGTTGGTAGAAACAGCTCACTTTTATCGATCAGGGTTGGTTCAACGGCGGAATCGCCTTCTATCCAGTAGCGGTACTTAACTTGTTTTGGTTTATCTAATAAAAGTGCAGAGAATTCAAGTTTTATTCCAAAGTCATCATGGTTCAACTCCAGATGGTAGTCGTTATAATTACTATATAATAAACTTGTTTTACCGGACAAGAGCGATACACTGGTAATCTGGTTTTTAATATTGGCTCTAACCGATTGGTTCATGGCTTCGGGAGAAAATAAAAAAGCGCCTTTTACACTCCCAAGAAATACATCTCCGTTATCGAGTGAAAGTTTAGTTCCGCCATTAAATTCACTTGTTGCAAAGCCATCACTGCTATCAAATATTCTAGTGGTGTAATCTTCTTTATTGATGCGAATTAAACCTTCATTAGATGACATCCAGAGATACTGGTGATCGTCGGCAAATATATCCATGACCGTGTTAGAATCAATAGATTGTTCGCTGATAAATTTTAACTCTGCTCCCGTATTGGCATCTAAAATAAATATCCCGTATCCAGGGTAGGTTACCCAAATCCTGCTATTGTCTCGATGAACGTCTCCAGGGCCAGAGCGAAAATTTTCGCTGGGAGGCAGCTGGTGGAAATCTGTTACCAACCCGGTTGTTCTAGAGAATTTTACCAACCGATCAACTCCACTTATAAACTAACTATTTCGATCACCTGTTGCCGTGTCAAAAATAGAAAATAACTCGTTACCTGTTTCGCCCTTAGTATCCGTTGATTCGATTAAGGTGATTTGTTGTTTGTCCAGGTTGTAATTATAAATGCCATCTTCATTGATAATAGCCAGATTACTCTTATCAAAGAAATATAGGTCATATACAGGTTTAGTAAATAAACCGGTAGAACTTTCAGGAAAAACGTTTTCTACTGTACTCATGGTTTGAGTATCGACTACTTTAATACCTGCCTGTGTATTGAGCCATAAATGGTGATTGTTGTGGACAATAGAGTAAATAGTGCTATCACTGATAATTTCTTTTTCGTTTGGGTTGACCATAAAGCTTTTTACTTGTCCGGACTCTGGAGATATTCTATTCAAGCCATTTTGGGTCGCCAACCAGATAAACTTATCAGGTGACTGAACGATTGCATTGATTGTATTATCACTGAGTTGATTTTTGGGACTGGCCTGCGTCCAAAGATGTCTTTTTATTGCTGAGTTTGGATGCCACTTAAAAACACCATCTCCTCTGGAGCCAAACCAGAGGTTACCTTCGCGATCTTCAATCATGGTATTAATATCATCATCGCTTGTATTAAAAGGCGTATCAGAATATTTAAAAATAAATTCCAATTCACCATTTTTGAATAACTTAAATAATCCCTGATCAGTTGCTAACCAATAGAAGTTGTCTTTTTCAATGATTTCCCAGATATTCAATTCTTTAATAATAGGCTTTCCAAGATATTGCTCATCTTCAATAAGTAGATCTGTGCGATCTATTTCATATAAGCCTTCTACGGTGCCTACCATTATCTTATTGAAACTATTGTATACCAAGGTTTTTACATTGTTTGTATGCTCGCTTTTAGGCTCTTCAGATGTGTGCTTTAAATGATTTATTTTATGTGACTGAAGGCCAAAGCTATATAATCCATTTGAAGTACCAATTAACAGATTCTTATCGACTATCAAAAGCTCTCTTATAACTGAGTCATTTTCAGGATCGTTGAACAGTTGTTTAGTTGAGATGACATATTCAATCGTATCTTGTTTTCTGTTATAGAAAAAAATCTCAAAAGAAGTGGATATCCAAAGATTTTTATCTTTATCTTCGACTATCTTGCTGATGACAGGATATTCTAGTTTATAGTCTTCAGGTGCAGTTAGTTTAATGAGCTTTAGTGTATTGGTTTGCTTATTAAGAACATAATTATTTTGTAGTGCGGCACCAATCCAGATTAGTCCTGTGGAATCTTCGAAAATGAGTTGAACGTAGTTATTGAGCAATATATTGTCAGGACTGTGAATTGTACTTAATCGGTAGCCATCATATCGATTAATACCCTGGAATGTGCTTATCCAAAGATACCCGTCTTGATCCTGAAGTAACCCGGTGATATTACTCTGGTTGAGACCATGATCAGTATTTAGCTGGTTAAGTTTGACATAATTGTATGCCGTAGTAGCTTGCATGTAGCCAAATACAAACGTGCAAGCGATAAAGAGCTTTAATACTACACCCATATTTCCTTATTTCATTTTATAGAGACTTTCAAAGTATAGCAGTTGTACTACCGATATTTATGTGAAGTTGAAAAAATAGACTGATTATCAGTCATCCTCAACCTTACCTTCGATAATACGTCCCCGTGAAGTGCTGGAAGTGTGGTGTGATGGTTTAATGTTTTCCTGCTCCCCCCAGTTTGTTGAGGTGTGTGATGCAGTGGTGAAATTACCTGACCAACGAGCCATCATTAATTTAGCAATGGACAGACGGACCGCAGGAACCATTAATGCGAATCCAATTGCATCAGTCACAAATCCAGGGGTGAGCAACAAACCTCCGGCAAAAAGAAGCTGAGCTGCAGATGCCATTTCAGTCGCAGGAACCTGACCTCTTGCGGTTGTTTGCTGAACTTCCTGCCAAGTCCTGAGACCTTGCTGTTTTAGCAGTCGAACACCGATGATAGCAGTGATGAAGACAACGGCCAGGGTTGCTCCAAGTCCTAGTAAGTCACCAACTTGAATAAATACTGCGATCTCAATAATAGGAATTAAGATAAATATTAACAATAACAATTGCAAAACCAGCCTCGTATATAGGAAATCAAAATGAATACCTGGATATGGGTAAATCTATTACACTAAATATTACCCGTGGCCATATTTTATTACCAAGGTTTTTAGACGAATAACGCTATATATGGTGATAATTCAAGCATTTTCAATAGATTAAACAAACGAAAATGTGTTTTGTGCATAAAAAAGCGTGCTATTCTTGCTAAGATCGTATAAAAATTACCATTAAGTTATCATCCGTTGGCCGATGATTAAATTATGAACCTTTGTTTAAGCCGATAAGTTAAGTAACTATTTTATGACTGATAATCAGATTACCAATGAAGTAAATCAGCAGTTTTTGCGTAGAACACCGGTAAAACTTCGTCAATTTTCTCGTTTATTAAACGATATGCTCACCCAGAAGATTGATCCTCTAAGGGTTAAGGCGCTTTTATCTCAGGTTAATAAAACTCGAGAGGCTTGTGTGGCACAGGATTTTGAATCAACTGCTCGCTTATTGAATCAGGTGCATAGTCAGCTTTCATTAAGTGAGGATTCAATTGAGACCCAAAAGCCGCTTCTTAAGCGACTTTCAGGTAAATTGCAGGAGCATTCAGAGAAACTGGAACTTGGCGTACGCCCACAGAAAAAAAACACTCCAGCAGACTCTGATAGTCAGGAAGTTTCAGACTATCATGAAGAAACAATTGATGAAGATGATAGTATTGATCACTCACTTGAAGAGGTTGGAATATACCTGGATAAAGGAGTAATAGTGTTTGTCAGTCAGTCAGGGGAGAGATTTAGAGCACTGAGTGAACAATTTAATTCATTAGGTGTTGACGTACATCATGTCGATACAATCAACGATGCCAGACATCATGCAATTGATAATCCCGGTAGTATTATCGTTGCACCACTTAAATTTGCTGAGCACAACGAGCAGCTTGAAGATGAGGAGATTGAAACCAATCGAATTCCGTTAATCTATACGGCTGAGGAAGATAATCAGACTGAGAGGTTATTAGCACTGAGAAGTGGAGGGACAGGTTTTCTGGTAGAGCCTATTTCAGTATCTGGGTTGTTAGAGTTAATTGAAAGACAATATGATATTCATGCTGACTCCGCGTATCGGATTTTAGTGATGGAAGACTCCAAAGCACAAGCCAAGTATTATGATAAAGTGCTGTCAAAAGGGCATTTTGATGTCAGAGTCGTTAATAACCCTGAAGTTTTGCTTGAGGCTGTTAGAGGTTTTGAACCAGAGACAATTTTAATGGATATGCAAA
>CBDUHU010000161.1:0-7439 GCA_965366725.1 uncultured Kangiellaceae bacterium | reverse complement strand
GAATAAGACAGTAGCGGCACTTGATGCAGAAAAATATTTTTTAAATAACCTTGGTTTTGATTCTGTTCTTGATAAATAAGAGGAATCTAATAACTCATCAATTTGTGAATCAGACAGGGATTGTTTTGCAAAATATTCCTGAGAAGCCTGTTTCAATGGTTTATTCACTTTGAGCCTCCCGACCAGTTTGCTTTTGTCTGACTTCCTCTTCAGATAAAGCTACTACTTTTTTCTTTACACGATATAGGCGAGACAATATTGTTCCTTTAGGCTCCTTTGTCTCTTGTGCTATTTCTTGTGCGGTATAGCCTAAAACAGCCCACATAAATAAGCATTCCCTTTCACCATCAGTCAGACTTCCCATGAGGAAATCAACATAACCTTCATTAATGACTATGCTTTCAAGCGAATGAGTTGAAAGTACCGCCAGTTTATCTTCCTCTAATGTCTCAAAAGCAATGACTTTCTTCCGTCGACACTGATCAATAAACTGATTTCTGATTATCCTGCGGATATAGCTAGAGTTGGATATGTGCTCAGACTTATTCTTTAATAATTTTTCTATCGATGACTGAAGTAAATCGTAGGCATCATCTTTATTAGCCGTTAGTGAAAAAGCATAACGAAATAACGCATTGAGTTGTTCTTTAGAAAAACTCATTCAAGCTACCACAAAACCTTCGATCCACCCCTTGTTGATCGCACTCGGAATTAGTGTTGCAACTTCCTCGTTCAAATCAATAAGTGGTGTCGATTGATTGAGTGCGATAAATAGAGAATATTCAATTGGCGTAATGATATCAATCGTCGGCTTAAAACCCTCACGAGAAATGATGTAATATTGATTTTCTTCCGATTGAATAATCTGCTCGATTACCTGTTCATGATGACAATGCGCCCACAAAGCTAACAGTGGCCACTTCGACTGCATAACATATAAATCCGTAGGTAAGATAAATAATACCCCGGATTGTTGTTGCTCAGACAGCTCTGAAAAACTACCAAGATCAAAACATTCCCTTTTTTTAGCATAATAAGATTGATTCAGATACCAGTCGGCGTTTGCAACATCAGTGAGGTATGGTAAATCCTTCAGCACATCGTTTTCCAGCATAAGTTGAGAAATATGTTGAACGAATCCTTGTTCATAAGATCGCCAGTTATGATCATTCAGTGGGTTGTTGATTACATATCCTTTTGCCATTTGGCGAAAGCAGGGAGTGCCGACTAAATTACATACCATTGGATAAACTTTTACTATCCAGTCAATTAAAGTCAATTGATAGTTATTTCGGTAAACTTGCAATCGTTGTTCAGAGGTTGCGGTTGAATTTCCAAAAGCTCGAATAAACCCGGGGTGTATTCGATCCAACTTAAACTCGCCTTGAGAATTTGCAAGCATTTGTTGCTGCCAATGAGATAATGAACTTAAACAATGACTCAAAATGCACATCCCTCAGCAATCTCAACCTGGGTTAAGAAGCCACGGTCTTTTTTCAATACTATCTTACCAATGATCTGTTCCGCTCTATCACGCTCAGCCATCAAAATATCCCATTCAGGAACCTGATGGTCCCATTCCATTAAAGTAGGTATTGCGCCTGTCTGCTCGATCAGTTTTTCAAATAATAACCACACCTTTTGATCAACACAGCTCCCGTGAGTATCCAACAAAAAATCACCATAGTCATTAAACCCACCTAAATGAACTTGTTTAACTCGTTGGAGTGGCAGTGTTTTTAAGTAATCAGCAGTATCAAACTTATGGTTAATACTATTCACATACACATTATTGATATCTAAAAGTAAACCACAATCTGATGATACCGCTATTTCACCAATAAATTCAGCTTCGGTCATTTCATTGTGATAAGACTCAACATAGCAGGATATATTCTCAATTAACATTTGCTCACCCAGAATATCCTGAACCTGCTTTATTCTTTCGCTAATATGCTTAACCGCCTCTTCAGTGTAGGGCAACGGCAGCAGATCAGGCGTTCGTCGACCATTAAATGAAGAAAAACTACAGTGTTCTGAGTACCAGATTGCTCCACAGTCCTGTTTAAGCTGCTTGATTTTCTTGAGGTAATTAATATCTAGTGGATCGAGGGAACCAAGTGATAAGTTGACACCATGTAATGTTAACGCGTAGTTTTCAGCAATTCCATCTAGAAAAGAGCGATCAGGTCCGCCGGTAGCAAACCAGTTATCAGCAAGTAATTCAAACCAGGATACTTGAGGGGTTTCGTTGTATACATAAGGCAGATGAGGGGTTCTCAACCCCACACCAACGCCTTGTATCTGCTTAGTCATAAAGAATCGACCAGAGCTAACTTTTTTTCGCGGGTTTGGTTGCCGCTACGACCCCTCCGGTAATTTTCTCACAAGTCCCCTGAGGTACATAAACCCACTCAGTATCAAGATTATCCTGTTTGGCCTGTCCGGCACATCCGTGGCTGCCATCTAATGCTCCACAATCATTTTTAGCTGCCTTGGCAACACCCGCACATTTTTCCCATTTAGCAGGCTGATCAGGTACTGCGATAACCGAACTTCCCCCACTTAGTGCCAGTATTCCCGCAATAGTTGCTGATGCAGTCGATTTTTTCATAGCTAACTCCTTTAAAAGTGATCCGCATTATTGTCTTGTCTATTAGTTAAACGAATCACAAATGAGTTTGATTGCAATGATCGGATATTTATTTTTTACTGGCTTATTTCAATCTGGGAAATACAAAATAGTTACTCCCTTGGTAGTGAACAAAATGCTCCGGCGACAGGCTACCTCCATAACCTATCAAGAGATCACTGATGAAAATTTATCTGGATTATCCCCCTAAATTAATAACTAACCTCTTAGTGACTTTTCTTATCAACTTCTTTATTAACCTTATCTAAGATACCAGGAACAAAGGACTCAGAAAAACCTGAGACTACAATAATCATCATCATTGCCCAGTAGTTTTTACTCATTGAGGTAGGAAATAATACTTCGGACTTTATTGCTATAAAGATGATCGCACCAGCAATAAAAGATAAAAATATTCGTTCAAGTCCAAGTAAGAAGTAATGCTTTTTTGTCTTAAATTCTTCAAAGTTTAAACTATTTGCTTTTGATAATATGCTAATAGTCCCGCCTAAAGAAGCAGCAAGAAGTGATGTGATAATCATCCATGTAGTAGTGACATCAATCCTTTGTTCGATCACTACCAGAGATAAAGCGAATAAAACAAGCGTCGATGTAAAACACGGCGTTAAATAAATAGCCCTGTTAGTGACCATTTCTTCATGTTCTTTGCTGATCGTTGCAATCAAATCTGAAAATTCCTGTTCACCATCAATATTATCAGCACTTAAGCAGGTTGATAAAGTATGGGCTATACGTTGTTTCATCATGCCATAATTAGAAGATTTTCCTAGCAGGCCTTTAGCTTCGATATATTTTTGTTTAATCGTATTAAACCGTGTTGAAATTGCAGCCTCAGACTCATCGGTAAGTCCATCGACCAGAAGCTTCATTCGATTATTAACATCATCATCTTCTATTTCATAAATAACATATTCGTTATTACGCGCTAACACGTTGACAACCTGATTTTCAGCCGGGTCTTTACCACCAACAACAATAGCGGTTATCAATTCACTCGGTTTAATTTTTGGCATTTTATTTTCCTTAATTTTAACTGGTTAGCATGGGACGAATTGAGATTATTGTTTTGGTAACAATTAAGCCACATTTCTTTAAGTCAGGAACGCTCTGTTTTAGATTGAACCGGTCGTTACCAGTTCCACTCGAGAAGATACTGACAACCTTGAACAGGTGCTACAATATCAGCAATCACAGTTTGCTGATCGACTATTTTTACCAGACTGGAAATATCGACGGCTTTATTTTCAACATAGTAACTCAGTTTAGCATTGACGATGGGCCTTCCATTCGGTACACAAATTTGATACTTCATTGATTCAAACTTTTCCATTGGTTTCCATGAAAATGTCTCTTTTGCTTCAGTGAATGTTCCCTTACACTCAATAACCAGAACTTTAGTGATTTCCTTTTTTACTTCCAGCGGTCTGTCAAAGACGGTTGTTACAGACCAGGCACCACCTTCATTACGCGGCGGCATCAAAGTCCCCATATTGGTTGAAACAAATTCTAACTGTCCATTCCCATAAAATAAATGATCATCCCAGGTTTTAATATCTGAACTTTGAGGAGTCGCCAGGGTTGTTTTGGTCCAGGTTGCTTTTTGTCCTTTAGTATCGTGAATTTCCAATGAGTGCTCAAGTGTTCTGTAGGTATAATCGGGTATACGTTGCTCAGATTCTTCACCCGCTAACTTTGCTGGATTAACTCGGTAAACTACGATAAAAACTGCAATTGCTCCACCAGCACTGAGGGCAAAATTAGGGACTGCTATATCAACAGAAATAAATCCGGGTACGGTAGCCGCGACACCTGCCGCAGCTAACGACAATACTGTACGAAATACAAAATTCTGAAACGGCGTTGGATGAGGGAAACGGATAGCTAGCAGTAATAAAGTAACCACAAATACAATGCCAAATGAAACCGCAATAATTAATTCATTTTGCATTTAAATAGCTCCCTTTTTTTATCTTTTTTATAATGATTGATATCAACCTACATTGAGAATGCATAACTCCCCTTCGCAGCGCTTATCAAGAGAGTTGTTAATCAATCAGTCTATTATTATTTTCTCTGATGAGTATAACTGATAGGTTACTGATGACAACAATTGAATATCACCAATTTTATTTTATGTTCATTGCTCAAGGATTTCAATTAAATAAATGGCAAGTACTGCACAAGAAACTCAGTAAGTGAAGGTATTAACCTGACTAAAAGAAACGGTAGAGCCAGGTCTACCGTTTCTAAATCAACTTTAATAGTTGATGACTAAAGGCTTTAGTAATCTACTCATATGAAGCGGTCAAACTAACGCCGGAAAATGCATTATAGCCATTGATTCTGATATGCCATCGACCAGCTTGCGGTGTTGCTTCGCTGCACACCTCTTCATTACCATTCTTCCAGGGGCGACAGTGGTACAAACTATCGGTAGGTTCTTGATTGATCAAAGTATACAAGTCTGCATCACCGCTTCCACCGGTAATTTGAATAACCAGATTGCTCGTACCGGCTGGAACATCTATATAAAAGCGCAATTCATCATTCTCTGCCCCTGCCAGATTGGTTCTTGGTATACCATTTTTTAAGGCTCGAGGATCTGGCTCGTTAATTGTCACAACCGTCGAGATAGAACCGGTAGCCCCCTGATTATCGGTAACCAATAAGGTTAAGTTGTAAGAACCGGCAGAAGAATAAATATGTGTCGGAGTCGCCCCTGTCCCACTGCCCCCATCGCCAAAATCCCAGGCGTAAGAAATAATACTGCCATCAGGATCAGAAGACCCCGCACTGGTAAAATTAATCGCAGTATCAACATCGCCTTCATATGGACCATTGATACTGGCTATCGGATTTTGATTAGCATTTTCTGTAGAGTAATTTGCGCTTAAAGTAACTCCGGAAAACGTATTATAAGCGTCAACTCTAATGTACCAGCGTCCAGCTGTTGGACTAGCTTCGGTGCAAGTTTCTTCATTACCATTTTTCCATGGACGGCAATGATATTCGGTGTCAGTCGGTTTTTCTCCCAAACGAGTATACAAGTCAGCATCACCAGTGCCGCCAGATATTTTAACCACAAAATTAGTCGCACCTTCAGGAATATCTATATAGAAATGAATATCATTATCTTGAGTAGCAGCCAGATCAGAATTGGGGACTCCTATCTCTAATTCATTCCCTGTTTCAGCAGCATTAATAGTAACCGTTGCAGTATCAGAAGCACTAGCGCCGCGATCATCGGTCACTGTCAGGGTCACAGTATAAACGCCGGTATTAGCATAACTGTGAGCTGGGTTTTCTTCGCTACTACCGGTGCTATCACCAAAATCCCATTGATACCTATTGATGCTACCATCACTATCGATAGAACCTGCACTAGTAAAATTAATTGCTGAACCAATATCACCTGAATAAGGTCCATTCGCTTCAGCACTTGGCTTCAAGTTAACTCCATTTTGAATATACCGAGCAAGTAGTGTGACTCCGGAAAAATTCTGATCAGCAAGAACGTGGATATAATTCCACCCGGCCTGAACCTGTTCAACCAACATTGTTTCCTGGTTATCTGGCCCGTCGGACTTATTATCGAAATCATCAGCTTTTGGCCGACTATCATGTTTGTGAAGCAGGTTGGCGTTACCGCTACCATGTCGTAAAGTAACTTGCATATTCACATCCACTAATCCATCAGGAACATAAATACCAAGCTGCAGCAAACCACTGTCACCTACATCTTTTAGACACATTGCCACACCAGCACTAATACGAGTTTCTTCACTTGGCTGTCCGGCCGAACAAGCATTAACTCCAACTTGATCACTCCCCTGTACGTCGTCTACATTGATTGGTTCGACCGGCGAAGAAGGACGTGTATTGTCTAGCACACAGCCACTTGATGTTACTGAAGTCAACCAGGTTGAAAATGAACTGTCATAGGTCTTATTATTGACCCACTGATCAACCATTGTAGTTCGATAGTCCTGGTATTTTCCTTCTCTGAAAAGCGCTAACATATTCATAAATACATTATTGTGTTTTTCAAACATATAGCGGACAGCCAAATATCCCCAGGGATAAATCCGCGTTTGCCCCACACCATATTCATTTTGAAAAATTGTACTGATGGGATAACTGGCTTCGGCGGCTTGTGCAGCAGCATCATCGTTACAATTTTTTCGCGAAATAAACTCTGCAAGTCCCTCTCCATACCAGACAGTATGCCCGGCACCGTTTATATCGCCAAAATCCCCCTGAGTATTAAAACGACCATCCAGATAATGAATATATTCATGGCGTAAATTCCAGATATCAAATATTGGACGCTCAGGTACATCCTCGTAGGCAAAAAATGTTGCCTGATCACCGGGAGTTGACGGATCACCTTCTAAATACAACCCACCGTTATCAGTACTCGCTCCAAACAATACGCCACCATATAAACTCCACTCACTACTATTATTAAACACAACCATTCTTAGTTGTTCGTTGTCATCAGGTGTTACCGGAGAATGGTTTGTTTTCATTGCACTATGGAAATAGTTTTCATGTGCACCAAGGGAATTACACGCCCATTCAAGTTGCGCCTGATTCATATCTTGCGCCCACATAAATAAAGTACCGGAAGGGCAAGTTATTCGATCTTTCAAAACGTTTGTAATAATTTCGTCTTTCTTGCTACATAAATTGTATTCCCCGCATGAGCTGTTGAAGTTTAAAGCAGATAATGCAAGAAGATATGCACGCCTACCAATGTCGCCTTTTTGATAACCAAAATTATTGA
>CBDUHU010000160.1:0-7450 GCA_965366725.1 uncultured Kangiellaceae bacterium | reverse complement strand
TCAGCCTGATTAAACTCCAATCCACTAAAAATACAATCCATTATTACCTTACATTCATTTTCCAGTGCAATGGCCATTATTTCTGATAATTCCTGTTGGGTATAAATTGCACCTGTCGGGTTAACCACTGGCGCATTAAGAAATAACCAGCTTCCTCTGGATTTTCTCATACAATTTCTTAGTTCTTGTGTAGATATTTTAAAGTTAGCAGCTTCACTTTCAGCTAAGACCTGTACATCGACTCCCTTATAATGCGCAGCAGCTTTGAAATAACCATAACTCCCTGCGGGAATAATTAATGACTCTTTGTTTTGTTGACAAATATTGAGCAATGCAGCATATATTGGTGCTACACCATTTCCAAAAACTACTTTTGAATAGTGACGATTTGATATATTGAATCGTCGCAATAATAGTTTATTAACCGCTGACTCAGAACTAGTCTCAGAGCTACTGCATTTTCTAATAAGGTAACTTTCAAGCAGGGTTTCTTTAAAAAAAGCAGGGCTGGCAAGCTCATTCTCACCAAAGTCTAACCTGACGGTCTCCTGATTAAACTTCAGATGGTTACCTTTTATCGAAGGATGGGAGAAAGCATGACTAGCTGAACGGCTTAATGTTAATGGAAATTGTGAATGAGCTTCCTCTGGTTCGCTCATCGAAAGCTTTCTAGTTCGTTGAAAGTAAAGCAACTCTTCCAGTAAATGTGCATAATAATATTGTTTGAGTATAGGCGTACGACTATAAGTCAATTCCGCAGCATCAACTAAATTATCAATGACCTGCTGATTACGACAAAGCGTAATATTTAACGAATAACTTTGATAAACCCGGTTATTCATTAAACCTGCCATTAATATTAAATTATCAGGCATGGAATGTTGAGATAGATAACGATAAACACCATTGGTTTCTGGTTGAGAACTCAAATTAATATAATCAGTTAAATCAATAACTAACAAGGTATTGTGTCGAATTGCGGTTTGAATTAACTGTTCCGCCAGTTGTCCGGACTGAACTTCGTGCTCATCCAGTCTGGTAATCACTAATTGAGGTTTAAGCCTCTCTATTAATTCAAGCAGATACTCGATACTTGCAGGCGCTTGTAAAATACTCCCTTGTGTAGAGCCTGCAACCCGGTTAACCAAATGAGCAAGCGGCTTGGCCACTAAAGTTAATTCTGGTTGATAATTGGCTATCAGGCTTGTTATTAACTCTCTTCGCCCCGGAGTTATCACCAGGTTGTTTTCTTCAATATTAAGGCGCAAATAATATCTAAAATATTCCGCTAATTGTTGACGGAAATAAAGGAGACCTGCAGTATCTTCATAGGGAAAATGAGAAATTTTCTGTAACTCTTTTGCCAGGAATGCCAAAAATGAATATCGCTCCTCAGCATCATTATAGTTTTCATAGGTTAGATCGATTGCACTCTTAAGTGCACTACCACCGATATTGTCGACCGATTGATAAATCGATTTAACAGCTTGAGGAAATAGCATTTTGGCTTCATAAACATCGACAGAATGAAAAATTTTTCCTCCTGCTTTAGCAAGGTGTAAGGCAGTACTTGCATCAATTGGGGTTTCCGAATCAGGTGACATATAAAACTCAAACCGGTGACCACTTGTCTGCTCTATGTCTACCAGTGTATCAATTTCTGTATCCGCCGCTTGTGCAACCTGTGTTTGCCAGATACGACGAACCTTAAATCCTCTCCGTTGCATCAATCTCTCAAGGACAGATCGTCCAGGACGACCACCAAGATTCAATATCAGCTTTCCATTCGACTTGAGTAACGGCACTGATTGTTCTACCGCGCTGGCAATCAGACCTAAGCCAAATTGATCTTCAATGTACCCTTGTTTAACAAAGTAATTGCTTAATGAATGAAGGTATTCATCTGATGCATTCTCAGCAATCAGGTTTTCCATCACCTTAGGTTCAGGATTTAATACCTGTGGAATACAACCAATAATTCGATCAACTTCCAATTGAGACGGATTATTCCCAGAACTTTCAAAATGACTAAATAAATTAGACTCATAAAAGTGAACCACAGAGAGTAACTCTCGACCGTTTTCAAGTATCACTGGTTGACCCTGTTTATCGATTGAGTTCAAGTGAAGGTTTAGCCGAGCACAAACAATAGCTTTAGGGTTAATATCTAAACCAGTGACGTTTTGTGGAGAATAGCGTAGGGCAAGTGCAATAGAAATCCAGCCGATCCCACAACCAAGTTCAATAATCTTTTTACTCTGATATTCATTTGCAGGATATCTGATCAAACCTTCATAAAAAGTAAATGACCATTCTTCAGGCAGGAAAGTACTGGGAAACTGAAGCAGACTAAGACTGATGTTATTATCCTCACTATCAAGGATATTTTGTGTTATAAATTGAAAATTACAATCCTGTGGTTTAGCGCTAAGATAATAAGCATTTAGTGCGCGGAGAAAATCACCCGCTTCCTTTCTACTATCAGGTTGCTCCAGACGAAATAGAAGTTGTTTAAACGCTTCATAAGCAATATTACTGGATTGCTGACAATGATGAACAAATGCTTCAACCGAACGATTCATAAAATATATACTTCCATGCTAGTAAGACTTCAGTATAACAGCGGAAAAATAGGGCGAGAAGCCCGATTATTTAAATTGATGATGATTATATTTGCGGTTCTGTTAATCCCCCTCTAAGATGGTGGAAAATTGTACAGGAGAAATTAAAATGCACAAAACAGGCGTTTGCATAATCACTTATTTGATGAGCATACTGGTCACTATTTCCTTACACGCAGCTCCTGACAGGGTCACTGGTAAAAATTTTGCAACCCGCTCAGAGGTTATCGCAGCTAATGGTATGGTTGCAACCAGCCAACCCCTCGCCACTCAGATTGGCCTCGACATATTAAAACAGGGCGGAACAGCAGTTGATGCAGCCATTGCGGCGAATGCAGCGCTGGGTTTGATGGAACCTACTGGAAACGGTATAGGGGGCGATTTATACGCAATCGTCTGGCAGCAAAAATCAAAAAAACTTTACGGCCTCAACGCCAGTGGTCGATCACCAAAAGCTTTAACTTTATCGAAATTAAAGTCAGTTTTGAAGGAGCAGGGAAAATCAACCATCCCTCCCTATGGCATGATCCCTATTTCTGTGCCGGGAACTGTCGATGGCTGGTTTGAACTTCATAAGAAATTTGGCCACCTTTCAATGAAACAGATATTGCAACCATCCATTGACTACGCCAACAAAGGTTTTCCTGTCAGTGAACTGATTGCTTACTATTGGGATAAGAGTGTTCCAAGGCTATCGCCTCAACCAGGAGCCTTTAAACAGACCTTTACAATTAATGGAAAAGCCCCCAAAAAGGGACAGATATTTAAAAACCCCGATCTTGCAAATACTCTGACGATAATTGCTGAAAAAGGAAAGGAGGCTTTTTATCAGGGCGAAATAGCCCAGAGTATTGACCGGTTTATGCGTCAGCATGGTGGATTTCTAAGACTTGATGACTTTAGTGAACACCGTTCCACCTGGGTGACACCGCAATCAACCAATTACCGTGGATATGACATTTTTGAACTGCCACCCAATGGACAAGGAATAGCAGCATTACAAATGCTCAATATTCTGGAGCAATATGACTTGAGTTCAATGGGCTTTCTAAGTGAAGAAACCTTACACACAATGATCGAAGCAAAGAAGCTGGTATTTGAAGATCGAGCAAAATTTTATGCTGATATGGATTTTTATCAGGTCCCCTTAAAGGGACTACTTTCAAAACAGTACGCCAAGGAAAGAGCAAAATTAATTCAACCAAGTGCCGCAAAACGGGTTGATAGCGGCAATCCGGCAACCTACCAGGGAGATACTATTTACCTGACCACAGCCGATAAATACGGCAATATGGTGTCATTAATTCAAAGCAATTACCGCGGGATGGGCTCGGGAGTTGTAGTTCCCGGATTAGGTTTTGTTTTTCAGGATCGAGGGCAACTATTTTCATTGGATGAGACTCACGCAAATGTGTATGCCCCTGCTAAACGCCCGTTTCACACAATTATCCCTGCATTTATCATGAAAGATAACCAGCCATTTATGAGCTTTGGTCTGATGGGAGGCGCGATGCAACCTCAAGGTCATGTCCAGATTATTTCCAATATTATTGATTTTAAGATGAACCTTCAGGAGGCTGGTGACGCGACCAGGTGGCAACATTTTGGCTCAACTGAACCAACCGAAGAGTCCACAAAGTACATAAAACAAGGTGGCTACGTTGCCATCGAATCAGATATTCCCTATCAGGTAATTCAAGGGCTGATAAACCGGGGTCACAAGGTCAGCTATGATCGTGGGGGATATGGCGGCTATCAGGCAATTATGTATGACTCTAAAAATAAAGTCTATTATGGAGCTTCAGAATCTCGTAAAGACGGACAGGCGGCGGGATACTAAGTAACCTGAACTCGGAGAACCGCAGAAATAGCAGTGCTGGATGGTTATTCTTATCCCAAACTCAGGTTAAGTAGATAACCAGAAGGTCACCGGGCCATCATTACAAAGTGATACCTGCATATCTGCACCAAACTCACCTGTCGCAACATCAAGCTCGCTTTTTTTTGCCTCGGTAACAAAATAATCAAACAGCTTTTGACCTTCTTGTGGCGGTGCGGCAGTTGAAAAACTCGGCCGCATCCCCTTTTTGGTATCAGCAGCCAGGGTGAACTGAGGAACTAGCAGAAGACCGCCACCAATATCAGAGACACTCAGGTTCATTTTGTCGGAGTCATCTGTAAAAATTCGGTAACCAACTAATCGCTCCAGTAATCGCTTTGCGTTTGCTGGTTGATCGCCTTTTTCAACACCAATTAGCGCAAGGATACCTTGGTCAATTTGTCCAACGATTTGCCCGGCGACCTCAACTTTGGCACTAGTTACCCGCTGGATCAGTGCAATCATGATTAAGTTGCTGTTGCATTTCTTTGGTTGCTCTTACCATTCCATCAATAATACCGGCTTCACTGCCAGCATGTCCTGCATCCCTGATCAGGTGGAGTTTACAATCATTCCAGTGGTTCTGTAACGACCAGGCATTTTCCACTGGGCAGATCATGTCATATCGGCCGTGTACAATAATTCCTGGAATACCTTCTAGTTTATGACAGTTATTAAGTATCTGATTTTCTTCCAGAAAGCATTGATTAACAAAATAATGAGCACTGATCCTTGCCATACTCAATGCGGTATGCGGTGCGGAAAGATGTCCCACAACCTCATGATTTGGTTCAAGAGTTGCTACCTTTCCCTCCCAACTCGACCATGCTTTGGCAGCGGCCATTCGTGCTAACTCATCTTGTCCTGTCAATCTTGAATGAAAGGCGGCAAGCAAATTATGACGTTCCCCAACCGGTATTGGATGGATAAATTCTTGCCAATAATCTGGAAACACTCTTCTAGTTCCATCACTATATAACCACTCAATATCCTCATTACGTCCTAAAAATACTCCCCGTAATATCAAACCGAGAACTTTCTCTGAATGAGCCTGCGCGTAAGCTAGTGCCAATGTCGTCCCCCAGCTTCCTCCCATCAGTACCCACTTTTCAATTGACAGTTGTTGGCGAATAACTTCGAGGTCTGAAATTAACGACTGGGTAGTGTTGTTGTCCAGGCTGGCATGAGGTTCTGAACGCCCACAGCCCCGTTGATCAAGGAGAATAATTCTATATTTTTCGGGATCACACAGCCGCCGATGGGACTTATCGCAACCTGCACCGGGGCCACCATGTAAATAAACAATTGGAATGCCATCAGTCGAACCACATTCCTCAACATAAATTCTATGGCCATCTCCAACATCAATATATGAATGAGAATTTGCTTTAATTTCAGGAAAAAGCTTTTGCATAATAATGTTTTATGACGCCTCAGATAAGAAAATAAATCGAACGGCTAACTATCAACTAAGCCTAGCACACAATCATAATAAGCCGATGTTAATATTTCAAAGACCATGAAAGAATAAATTTTACTCTAATATTAGAATCAATTTTTCTGCTCTGTTTCATTTTCTTGTGGTGAGTCACTGTCACCATGTCCACCATCGCCTTCAAGAATAATAACAACCCCTCTGGGTACTTTTCTTGGCTCCAGGCCTTTAACTCGACGAACAATATCATAAGCAGCTTGAGCACAATTTTTCTCGCCACCAATCTTTGCACAACGCTCATATTCAAGCTGTAATTCTTGAGAAATAGTTGTTTCTTCAGGAGGAGGAAGATATCCAAACAGCCCTCTTGCAACATCAAGTGGGCTGGCCCCTGAGCACCCTGAGAGCCCAACAGTTAACAATAAATAGATTATTTTTCTTTGCATGAGCATCCTGAAGCAATAATTAAGCCCGCGTTCAAGCTAATACTAACTCAATGAGCTGATTCTATGGAATTTATTTGATAGGTAAAATTACCAAAGGTTCACTTTTATTCTCTGAGTTAAGCAGTAGTGCACCTTTTTATCAATCGGGCGTACAATTAATCTTGAATTTGATCAAAAAAAACGGCCTTACGGCCGTTTTGTAAAGCAATTTAGCCAATTAATAACTAGCGCTCTTCCTTAGGAAGTCTGGAAGCTCTTTTTCTGGCATTTTCATCAAGGTGTTTTTTACGGATTCTAATGTTAGCCGGTGTTACTTCAACCAGTTCATCATCATCGATAAACTCAAGCGCTTGCTCTAATGACATAATAATCGGTGGAGTCAATTGAATATTCTCATCGGTACCTGACGCTCTAATATTATTTAACTGTTTCCCTTTAATTGGGTTAACCGTTAAGTCATTATCGCGAGAATGAATTCCGATGACCATTCCTTCATAAACTTCAAGAGCATGACCAATAAATAATCGTCCACGTTCCTGGAAATTAAATAGTGCGTAACCTAATGCCTTTCCTGTGCTATTTGAGATCATCACGCCATTATGTCTTTGGGCTAACGCTCCTCGATGTGCTGGACCATATGCTTCAAATGTATGATAAATCAACCCGGTTCCCGAAGTTGCAGTCATAAACTCAGTTTGAAATCCAATAAGCCCTCTTGATGGAATATAAAAGTCAACTCTGACCCTACCACTTCCATCCAGCTTCATATCCCGCATTTCAGCTTTACGTTCGCCAAGGCGTTCCATAATTGCCCCCTGATGCGCTTCTTCAATATCCACAGTCAGGTTTTCATAGGGTTCCATTAGTACCCCATCAACTTCTTTCATAATCACTTCTGGGCGAGAAACAGCCATTTCGAAGCCTTCGCGTCGCATTGTTTCGATCAGCACTGATAAATGCAATTCACCACGTCCTGAAACTCTGAACTTGTCGGCATCATCAAGTTGCTCAACTCTTAATGCAACATTGTGAATTAATTCCTTTTCGAGTCTGTCAAGGATCTGACGAG
>CBDUHU010000159.1:0-7484 GCA_965366725.1 uncultured Kangiellaceae bacterium | reverse complement strand
CTGGCTCAACTCAATTTTTGAACAAGGTAATCCGCCCCTTAGTTACCATCAAAGTACATCCCGAATAACTCAATCCTTTTGATTAATCAGTATACTTCTTGCAATCGCTTCATGGGATTCAACTTTATCTTGATCCAGTGGAACATTATGCGCCTTATAAGCAGCATAGCTCAATTCGAGATTTAGTCCCGCCAATGCAGAACCTTGCTCATAGGCAACTTTAAGATAAGCTGTTCGCTGCTCAAAATCACCGGTTTTAAGCGTATTAATATAAACCGTATAAGCGGACTTTAGTCCTTGTTTTAAGGCCGACTGCAAATATTCAATCCGCTGACTGTCACCAATATCAATCCGTTCAATCAGTGCAAGAGACGCAAGCGCATCACCATTTTGCGCCATAGATTCTAACCATTCGGTAGTATAATCCTGATATCCGCTACTTTGATAATCCAGATGACGCTGAAACTCATCAGCAAATGCCTGATTGGTATTTCTTTCCTGTTCAACCTTTTGTTGGATAAACTGATTAACTTCGACCCAATACTGTTCATCTGCCATTCCACCCTTAACGACTTGCGGGTAGGCTGAAGGATTAGTGAGCTGATTGGAACTTTTATTCGTATCTAACTCGCTTGTATTAACTTCCAGTGGTGCAATATTTTGTGAATCAGCCAACATTGACAAGGCCTGTTTTAACAACTTCTGGTTGTTTTCCTTTTCAATAATATCTTGTGATTTTTTAAGTACAGGCAGCGTTTGGGACTCCTGCTCAGAGAGAGACGTTGTTAAGGTTTTCGTCTGAGAGACTTGATGCCAGTAATAACCGATAACTAAAATGCCAAGCACAATAATGACCAATTTATTTTTCATTACTTTAGTCCACTAAAACGCTATCAACCAACCGTTATCAACGAAACTCAAGATCCTTTTCTCCAAGAGCTATTTTAACTGCTATCTGGCGATTTTTTCCGCCGATAATCTTCCATTGATTGATTGTCTCACCGCCAAGTATTTTATTGCCATGACGACACCATACTTTGTGATATAACTTCTTGATTGCCTTATTAGTATCAGGTGAACGTTGCATTAACTGATTGGCAAAATCAGTCGCTGCCTGTTCCGGATTATCGCTGATTGCCGTGATTAGACCCGCGGAAAGAGCCTCTTGTGTGGTAACCGGTTCACCTAGCATCGCCATTTTCATGGCTTGGTCCAGCGGCATATTTTCAGTCAAAGCTAGAGTACCTCCCATATCAGGGATCAAACCCCAGCGAGATTCCATGATAGCCAACGAGGTTTGTTGTTCAGCAATTCGATAATCACCACCCAAAGCGATCTGCATTCCTCCGCCCCAACATTTGCCGTGTAGCACCATGATCACCGGTACATCCAACTGTCGCCAACCGACAGTAACTCTTTGTGCAAGGTTGGCCTGGCCAGGCCACCATTTCCATAATAATCTTAACGCATTACGCTGGTTAGTCATTACCGATTTAACATCCAACCCCGAGCAAAAGCTTTCTCCGTCCCCATTGACGATAACCACTCTCACCCGTTTATCTTTTTTGATCCGGGCAATGGTTCTGGTAATCGCATCAAACATTGGCATATCCAACGCATTGTGCTTGTTTGCTCGATTCAGTGTGACTCTGGCAATGCCATCACTCACCTGATAGAGAACTCTTTCCTCACTCATTTAATGCCTCAATATCAATGATGATTATTCAACCATTTCCGCTTGCTGCTCAGCCTCACTATCAAGTTCAGCCAAAAAGTCTAATTCAGCCTGGCGAAAGACGGTTCGTTTGTGGTTGGACCACAATGCTTTAATTTTCGCCTGATTGCAAACTTTTCGGTCAACTAGAACACGAGTATTGAGTTCTCCTCGCTTAACAGAACTAGGACACTTGGCAAAAACGAACTCGTTGCTAATTAGATCCATAAAGGGACCACATTTACTGGTCGGCATAATAAACACCAATTGCAAACCGAGTGATTCGGTCAGATAGTTAATCACTTCGCGGGATCTTGTCTCATCCATTTTAGAAAAAGCTTCATCAACCAGAACCGTACGCAAATGACAACTTCCTTCGGTAAAGCGAAATGCTGAAGTTATTGCAGCAGCTCGAATGATGTAGGCAGGAGTTTCCAGCTGACCACCACTACCCGTTCCATATTCACTGAGTGCAATAGGAGGTTTTCCTTCTACTTCTTTATAGATTTCATATTGTCGATAGTTTCGGTAGTCTGCTATTCTGTTCAACTCCCTGAGTGCCCGGTCACTTTCTTCATCTAACAGCATACTCATTAAGCGATCACGTACAACCACAGACTGTTTTTTCAGCTTAACTTCAAATAGTGTCTGGCCATCTGAGAGCTGTGGATTTTTAATCACTTCATCAAAGAAGGTTGCATACTCTTTAAATTCAGGCACCCATTGATAATCAAACCTGAAGGTTTCACGATCATCGCCAAAACGATGGTTTCGTAATTCATCATTGAGTAATTCAATCTGGCGTTTACCATCACTGATAGCTTGATGAATTGAGTGGCATAAATTAGTAACAAACGTATGATTAAAACTTTCTTTTAATTGACTAAGTTGTTGGTGTTTTTTTAGTAAAATATTATTTTTCAGGCGATTAAAAATATTATCAACCTGCTGTTGTAACTTCACTATTTTTGAAAATAGTCTAAGATCAAGCTCTCCAGAAAAGGATTCATAAACCAGCGAATCTCCCGGCTGACAAATTTGGTTATGATTTTTAACGGCTTCGTCAATTTGTCTTTCAAACTTATAGAGTAAGCTTTCCTGCTCCTGTTGCAATGCAAGTGACGAATCAGGATTAAGGTCCTTAGCTTCAAAGTCAGCCTGATTGAGCGCTTGTTCAACCTCAAAGTCAGACCATATTTCAACCATTTTATGCAGTTCTGATTCACACTGCTCCACCACATTAAGAGTCAGTTCCTGTTCATCACTCAAGCGGGTAAAACTTTTAACTAATGTTTCCAGTCGATTCTTGAGTTTTCCCCTATTTTCAATTAACTGTTTACCTTCGCTCAATCGAGTTGCCTCTTCTTCAGATAATTCAACTAACTTATCCTCAAGTACCTGATGATCCGACAAATCAATTTGAGCTATCAGGTTTTCAATTTTCTGTAATTCACGGCGACAGGTTAGTGCACTTGCTAATTGTTCTGCCAGATCAATCGGCTTAATTTTGTTAACCTGCTGATTGATCTGTTCAACTAGTTTCATTCGCTTGTTAACCAGCCCCCATTGTTGAGTTAATCTATCTAACTCCTGTTGATGACCCAACATGGCTCGACGGCGGGCATCTGCGCCAAATACCAAATCGCTTTCACTAATATCACAACGAAACATCGCATAATTACCCGAAGCAATACAGCCAGCAGTTAATCCGCGTCTTGTTTGGGTCAGAGTTTGCTCATCTTTAACCTGCAAAACACTACCATAACTGGCGATAACAAAGTTTTGCGCGGTGTGATGGGAAAACTCCATCAAGTGACAGATGGACCTTTTATCCAGATGACTTCTTTGTGCATCCTTTTGCGCTTTACTGGCCTGAATAATTCTGGCTTTGCTATGTCTTCCGGGTAACCCTCTGACAATTCGAATTGCCTCTGCTTCATAAGCTTCGTCAACCAGAATAGAAAACCGTGCACCACCAAGATAGCCCTCTATTGCAATTTGCCATTTTTCATCGGTCACTTCAACATGATCACACAAAACCCTCGGATCAGCCTGGGGACAGCTATTACTGATTGCGACTAATGCTTTTTCAACATGATCAGGATAAGCAACTTTCTGATTTTCCAGTTTATCAACAATGCGCTCTTTAATTTGTCTCTCTTTCTCAATTTGCTGATAATTAAGTTCTAGCCTATCTAGTTGATTAGCCAACTGAGTGACAATCGGTTTGACTCCCTGTTGGCTTTCAAAAAGCAATGTCTGCCATTGATTATAAACACTTTGAACATGCTGAAATTCATCCAGTTGAATCTCTAACCGCTGAATATCGTTAAGTAAATCTGCACCAACAAGATCTTGAATATTGAGTACTTCATCGGGTTTTAATGCAAGCAATTTCTTCGCTCTGGCAGCCACTGCCAAATCAAACAGTATTGGTACTGCCGTCTGAGCTTCTGGCGTTTGAATCAATTTGACCATCTGACGGGTTGCACTAACCCCATCATCAAGGGTTTGACTTTGTCGTAACAAACTAATCCCCAACTGACTTAACTGTTGATTTTGGGTGTCCCTTTGTTTATCCAGTTCATCTTTTTGTTGTAATGCTTTAATACCCAGCCTTTGCGCTTCAAGAGCGACTCTTTGCTCATGTAACTGAGCGACTCGTTGCGCGTTTGTATCGATCAGGTGATCTAACTCTGTATGCTCCTGACGTAGTGTTTTTTCTTTATCTTTGGCCTTAATATAATCGCCCTGACGATGAAGAAAATCATGCCTGGCAATGGTATAACGGGAAACCTGAAGATCTCGCCATCCTTCAAGGTAACTCTGTCCGGCTCCATATGCGCTTTCAAGGGAAGTAACCGACTCCTGGATTCGCGAAGCATCTTTCTCCATGCTATGAATGGTTTTAAGCTGGCTTGAAATCGAACGAACAGCTTCTCCCAAATCCTTTTTTTCAAGAATTTCGTCAGCGACAAAACGGTTGATGCTTTGCACTGGTTTGTATGCCATAAAGCGGGAAAATGCCCTGGCAGCATTCATCGCTTCAATTTCTGTTACCGCGTCTTTTTTTCCTCTTAAAGCCCCATAAAGACGTCTTAGATACGCTCGTTTGGTATCATATTTTTCAACCGCCGATTTACCAAATAACTGGATCAATGTCTGGCTCAGGTTATCCAGAGTTAACACTGCATTCCCCGGCTGTAAGTCCTCCAGTTTGATGCTACGGTTCTGCTGCTGAGTTAAAATATAAAAAACTAATTCTTCCTGACGTGCAAGTCGATTCTTACCAGCTGTTTCCAACCAGGCTCTAACACCAACCAACGCACTAAATGGTTCTCCAGTTTCTCCCTTGGTAGGATGAAAACTCGCCACCATATATCCGTCAGTCGGATTGAGTCTGGCATAGCTTCCATCATCACAACCAAGAATATAAGAAGCCAATGTTCTGACTTTTTTACCGCCTCGCCCTTTTTGAGTGGTTTCGTCTTGTCCTGGGTTATACTGAAACAGGTTTTCATGGGCGGCCGTCATTATGGTTTGAATAACATCTGCCGCAGTCGTTTTACCAGAACCATTACCACCGGAAAATAAATTAATGGGACCAAATTCAAATTCGCCATTCGGCAGGTTTCCCCAATTGATCAAAATTAGTTTTTTAAGAAACATTAGTTTCTCCCTGATTAAGATCGATACGTTGGCTTACCTGGTTTGATTCAATCACTGTATCTTCCAGTTTGTCATCATTGATTTCATGCTTGATACTGTGGTTAGTTACCATTGCGTCAACCGCAGAGTGACTCACAAAACTAATAATCATCGGATGGATTTTGATCCAGCCCTCACCGGATTCAAATGCTTCATCAGCACGGTAGTCGATTAACCTGAGTTGACGTAATCGTTGGAATAGCTTTTTTCGTTCAGTTATTTTTTCCGGTAAACTTCTGCCTAGAAGATTTTTCGCCGCAATAGTAATTGACTCAATCGAATCCAGGGCAAACCCTTTTTCATCAATTTTGCCTTCTCTTAAGGCTTTTTCATACTGCGCCCTGATTACCAGCACCAATGCCACTTCATATTGGCCAAGACGTTGGCGTAAACTGCCGTTCCAGGCATTATCTTCTGCTTCTCTGATCCCTGGAATTTCACTCGCAGGCGGATAAATTCGAGCATAATCAAAACGGGTATCTACGTGCAACTGAATCCCCATCACAGCTAGATAATCCTCGATTATTTCTCGGCATCTGAGTAAACGGTCAAACAAATTGAGTTCCGTTTGGCTTTCGTCTCTGACTATTACCGAGTAGTTTAATAACCTGATAATCAATTCCTGAAACTCGCTTTGGGTAATGCTGATTTTTTCTAATCTTTGTTGTAAATAGTCAACTAAATTCATTCTTTTCTCTTACTGTTTTTTTCGATAACTTGCAGGGTAAATTCATCGCCCTGAGTAAAAAAGGCATCACTGAACTTCCTTCCGGTAGGTTCAATGAGTAATTCAAATTCCGATGATTGACGTGCCACGCTGGCTGCTTCAATCGCATGGCTTCGCATCAATAAATCCTGTGCATTGTTCACCGGTAATTCATGCAGATAAATCTGTTTTTGTTGCGCCATTGCGTCACTTAAATAGTCACTTAATTGCTGGTTGTTAACAGTAAACGCTCGCTCTAGAACCTGTTGCAGATAAAACTCTTTACGTGCATCAACATCAATAATCTGCGCTTCTTCAACTCTGGTGTCGACCACCTTACGAATCCTGGGCGCATATATTTTTAGTTGAGCAGGATCTAACAACTCAACTCTTAGCGCAGCAAGATGTTCACTAACCTGATCGGTGGCCTGCTTAAAATCGATTTCATCAAGGGAGCCCATTACCTTTAAGTTTTCTATTAATTGATCACCGCCCCCCTGATAACTAAAACTAAGCTGGCGCATAATAATATCCGCTCGCCGAGTAAAACTGAGTAGCGCATGGCGAAGTGCCGGTAACATAATTTCACTGGCGTTATGAATTCGTTTTTCTATTTTATCAAGCAGGCTATAAAGGACAGAGGCATTTTCTTCGGTTATCAATTCCGGGACGGCCTGGCGTAATCCTTGTTCAACCGCGAGTTTGAAATCTTTGCGCTTTCTGCGCACAGAACCAATCGTTGAAACAATTTCATTACGATATTTTTCTACGCTGTCCACTGAAAGTCTGATCGCCAAATCAGGCACAAAACGTTTTTCCATAAAGTCAAAAAATTCGTCACTGGCTTTTTGAATTAACTGCTGTGACTCAACCTCTTGAATCAATGCGCGTTTACGCTCCTCTAACTCGCTAATCACGTCAGTAAAATCACTAATTATGCGCTCAGAGTATTCGAATGCGTCGAGGAGATCGTAAACATCACCTTGCTCAACAAATACCTTAAGGGCGTTACGTGTATTTCGCGTATTTCGATGACGGGTACGAAAACGTCCCTGATTAAGTTCAATAACTGGTTGAGTAAATAATCGGCCGATTCGAGTAAAACCGTAAGAGCTTTGCAGAGTCGCTTCGTCAACTTGTTTTTCCAGCCAGGCATGCTCCAGTAACAAATTCAGAGTCCAGTTTGCCTGCTCTCTCTGAGTTCTTACAGAAGGGTTATATTCATCATCAGCTGATGATTCACTATCAATCTGCAACAGAGGAGCACGAGTGATAGCCTCTTCAAAACATTCAATAATCATATCTCTGGACAACAGCTGGCTATAGTCTGCCTGACTGGTGTATAGACGGGTGTAA
>CBDUHU010000158.1:0-7487 GCA_965366725.1 uncultured Kangiellaceae bacterium | reverse complement strand
CTGATAGCACTGCCACAGTCTTCATCTTTTAATTGAAAGAAACTATCCTGGTTAATGGTATTGTCAAATTCACCAAGATAATTAAACTGGATTTGCGCCCCTTTATCTGCGATTAACAGTTGTTTATCTTTTGATAGTTGAGTCAATACACCGTAACCAATTCCACCCTTGGGGATATTACGGACACTTTCTTTTACTCTTTCGATTAAATCTTGCAGGCAATTCTGTTCATACTGCGGAAGTATAAAAGGATAAACACTGGTAAACCAACCAATTGTAGCGGATAAATCAACTCCCGAAAATAATGTTTCTCTACCGTGCCCTTCTAAATCGATGCGATAATTCTCATCGCCACACCAGAGGCATAGCGCCCGTTGCAACGCAGCAAGCAATAATTCATGCCCTCTGGTGCGATAGGGCTTATTGCAGGTTGTGAGAATTTTTTCAGATTGTACTTTATCCAGAACAACCTTCAAACTTCCTTTCTTCACTTTGTTATCTGGTTGACACTCAGATAATGGTAATCGTCCGACTGAAGTATTGAGTTTGCTATTCCAGTAGCTTTTTTCTTTATGAAGGTCATCTGATTGACTAAATTGGATTAATCGTTTCGCCCAGGACTGATAACTATCAGTTTTTTCACCTAATGCGATATCCTCATCATTGCGCAGCTGATTTAATGCTAGTTCAAAGTCCTGGTGTAAAATTCTCCATGAAACACCATCAATAACCAGGTGATGAATAATCACAAGAACTCTATTCCAATTAGTCCCTTTAAACCACACTACCCGCATCAATGGACCGTTATCTAAATCTAAACTTGACTGCCAGACTGCGCCCTTCTCTTTAATAAATTGAGCCGCCTGTTGACTATTAAACGAATTAACATTTTCAATGACAATTGTCTGCTTCACTAGCTTCTCGGACATTGGTTGAAAAGTAGCCTTTTCAGGTTGGTTCGATTTAAAAAGTAACCGGAGAGCATCATGTTTTAAATAACAGGCAGAGACAATTTTTTCTAACTCTACTACTTGCAAACCCGACGGTGGCTCCAATAAAGCAAATTGATTATAATGATGTGGCTCAAGAGGGCTACTGTTGAAAAAAGAACTTTGAATAGGTGTCAGTGGCATATCACCACTAATTTCATCAGGTTGCTGTTCTGCTACATTGACTTTCTCAATAGTGGCGGTAATGGCGCGAATAGTTTTCAAGTTAAATAGCTTTTCTAAAGAAATTTTTATTCCCCGTTGATTTGACAAAGCGACTATTTGAAGTGCTTTGATCGAGTCACCATTTAACGAAAAAAAGTTTTCATCAATACCAACTTCAGAGAGTTTGAGTATCTCTTGCCATATCTTTTGTAACTCTCTTTGTTCAACTGTAACTTCTGTATTAACATAATCCCTCTCCTCTTTATAGGTGCTAATCAATCGTTGATGATCAACTTTTCCATTGGGAGTTAATGGCATTTTTTCCAAATTGACAAATCTGGAAGGTACCATATACTCGGGTAAGAATTTTCGAAGGTAACTCTCTAAAGAAGCCGGTTTATTAGTTTGTACAACATAAGCTACCAGATGCTTGTTATTTGTATCATCCAATATAGTAACAACCGCAGCCTCAATTATATCAGGATGACTTAGCAGCCTGTTTTCTATCTCGCCTGGTTCTATTCTGTAACCATTGAGTTCGATTTGTTCGTCTTTGCGGCCGATAAACTCTAGCTCGCCAGTATTTAACCAACGAACAAGATCGCCGGTACGATATAACTTATCTTCCCCATTAAACGGGCATTTGACAAAACACTCTTTGCTAACCTCTTGCTTGCCATAGTATCCCTCAGCAACGCTTTTACCTCCAATATACAACTCACCAATTCCTCCAACAGGCGCAAGATTGCCATAAGAAGTAAAGACATAGGTTGAGTAATTATCGAGTGGTTTTCCGATAGGCACGGAGTAGAAGTTTTGTTCAAAACTATTGTCCCCACAAACATGAACAGTTGCTCCTACAACCGTTTCGGTTGGACCATATTCATTAACAAACTGAGTTTGCGGTAATTGCTGTTGCCAGAACTGATATTGTGACGTCAGAAACTGTGCCCCGCCCACCACCACTCGGTGTGCTACTGTACTGTCAGGCGGAACGACTTTCATTGCTTCAAGATGAGCGGGTGTCAGCTTGCATAACAGTCTATCCTGCGAATTTTTTAGAAGCTGCTGTAATTCATTAATTTCACTACCCTCGGTAAGGAGTTTTAATACTTTACCGGATAAGAGTGGTGAATACAGACTGGTGATTGTTGCATCAAAGCTGATCGAAGAACTAACAATACTCTTGTCTATGTCAGTCATATAAGAGCTTGCTGATTGACTCAGATAATTGTAAAAATTTTTCCGACTAACCATTACCCCTTTAGGCTTTCCACTTGAGCCGGAGGTATACATAAAGTAGGCAATTTCCGGATTTAAATTTCTCTCTTTTTTATCTTGAGTTCCTACTTTTTTAAAGAGAATATCAATGCCATTAGACTCAACTATAAGCTGCAGACTTTGAGTATCGTTCGATCGGGTTGATTGTTGCTGTGAACCTATAATGACGTTACTATCACTATCTTCAATCATATAATCAATACGCTCTTCAGGATAGAGCGTGTCAATAGGAAGATATGCGGCGCCAACTTGGTGGATAGCTAGTAAACTGACAACAAGCTCAATACTTCTTGGTAAAATAACAGCAACAAGATCACCTTCACCGATATTATGTTCGCTTAAGTAGCTTACAAATTGACTAACTCTGTCTCCTAGCTGAGAATAGGTTAATGATCTTTCCGCCCATTCAATTGCCTTTGATTGAGGAAGTGTTTTGATATTATTGTTGAGCTGTATATTAAAGTGATTTTCATCTATACTTGTCAGCTTTCCCTTTCCCCAATCAAGGGTTAGTGATTGTTTTAATTCTTCGGAAACACAGGCTAAGCTGTCAACTTTTATATTGTATTCAGTCATAACATTATTTGCTAATACATTAAGACTGGCATTTAAGGACTCAATTGTTTGATGATCGAAGATTTCAGAGTTGTACTGCCATTCAAACTGAATGTTTTCTTTACCTTCAATAATATTGAATATAATATCGACTTTTGAAGGATTAAATTGCTGTTCTAAAAAACGCACATTCAGGTCAGGTAACTTAATTTCCTCTTTTATATAATTATGCATCGATATCATTATCTGAAAAAGAGAATTGACAGCAAGGTTTCGACTCGGCTGGATTTTTTCCAGTAACATTTCAAATGGTAAATCTTGATATTTCTGAGCATCAACTGACGATTTCTTAGTGCTTTCCAGTAGTTCAATAAAAGAACAGCCATTATCTATATTCGCACGAAACAACAAGGTGTTCATTAATAATCCAACCAGGTTTTCGAGCGCTTTACTGGTTCTTGACGCTGACGGATAACCGATCACAATGTCATCTTTTCCACTCCATTTGCTAATACATAATGCAAACAGGCTCTTAAAGAAGTCAAACAATGATGACTGGTTGGATTGACAAAAATCTCGAATGCCCTGAGTTTCACTTTCGCCTAAAACAAAGCTATAACGACCTCCTATAAACTGTGCCTTTTTTGGTCTGACTCTGTCGAGCTGTAAACTATGTTCTAACGGCATATCTGTCAGATAATCTAACCAATAGGATTGCGCGGCCTGCGCCTTCTCACTTTGCAACCAGTTTTTTTGGAAATTTGCATAGTCAGTATATTGAAAAAGAGGTTCAGGTAATGGACTTTCATCCGTAGTCAAATAGCTCTGATAAAGAGCACAAAACTCACGGACTATAATCGCATTTGACCAACCGTCAGTCGCAATATGGTGAATATTTATTAATAGAATATGTTCTAGTTTATCTCTTTTTACTAAACATGCTCTTAATTTATAATCAACAGCCAAATTAAACGGTTGAGATGCATAGCCATCTATCAGTTCTTTTATTTTTTTATCAGAAAAACCCTCCGCCGACATCCTTTCAACGGAAAAATCTTCGGTTGTTTTAAGTTCTAAGACAGGAGTTTCATTACTATTTTTAATTGTCGTTCGTAGCACATGATGTCTTTTTAATATGCTATCAAAGGCTTTATCCATCGCCTGTTTATTTAATTCTCCGCTTAACCCTAATGCAAATGGAACGTTAAAGTGGGTACTACCCTTATGTGCTTTACTAATAAACCAGAGGCTTTGCTCAGCCTTGGATAAAACTTTTTGTTCACCTTCATTTTGCGGAGTAATGACAAAATCAGTTTCCTGCTGGAGCCACTCTATTATTTCCGTTTTGTATTCTCTTAACTGTTCGACTAAATCACTGGTTAGCTGACTGTGATCACCTATCACACGGAAATTACTTCCTTCTAAAGAGAGTTCAATACCTTTATCCCGGCATTGTTTTAGAATTTTAATTAGACTCATATTAGCAACTCTGCCTGTGTACTTTCGGTCTTTGTTGCACTGGAGTTATTAACCACATTCTGTTTTTCTTCAATTAACCAGGCAAGAGATTGAATATTTGGTGAAGACAAAAGAGTGCGGATCGGCAGGCTAACTTTATAAACAGCTCTAATCTCAGCTATTAGCTTCATCGCTAACAAGGAGTGTCCACCTATTTCAAAAAAACTATCCGTTGTTTTTACCCTATCGACATCTAACAGGTCTTTCCAGATTTCAACAATTTCCGATTCTAACGGCGTTATCGATTCAGCTTCCTCAGATCCTGATTCATCACTGGAAAGCATGTTCAAAATAGCCTGCCGGTTAAACTTTCCGGAAGGCAATTTAGGGATCTCATCTAGAAGAACAAAACGATTTGGGCACATGTAACCAGGTATCTTACCCATAAGTTTTGATTTAAGTATTTCAAATAGTGCTTTTTCTGAGTCAGGTTTGGTAGGTGTTGATATAACACTGATAAGTTGGCTATTAGCATCTTCGCCGTGAACTAATGAGTAAACTTCTTTCACTGAATCTAAAGAAGCAATATTCTCATTAATTTCGTTAAGTTCAATTCTATAGCCACGTAATTTAACCTGTTCATCAAAACGACCGATAAACTGGATTGACCCATCTTCAAGATAACGTGCCAAATCACCAGTTTTATAGAGTTTCTGTTCAGGCAAGCCGTTTAAAAAAGGGATGCTAACAAATTTTTCTAAATATAATTCCTTTAAATTCAGGTAGTCTAATGCAAGACCGGCTCCACTTACGTATATTTCTCCGACGGCTCCAACTGGTAGTAGCTGCATATCCGAATCTAAAATATAACAACTATATCCATTTACAGATTCGCCAATATTAGCAACTTTATTTTCGCTTATATTAGCGAAGCAACAGTTAATAGTTGCTTCTGTAGGACCGTAAGCATTAATCGCTTTGACTGAAAACTGGTTACAGTACTGATTAATGGAATCCCATAACTCCTGCCTTATTTTTGCACCACTGGAAATTAGGTTAACCTTAATCTTTCTTTCGATTAATTGAGGAAGAAGTGCCTCTATAACTGCTGGAAGTGCATTAAAAACAGAAATTTTTTCGTGTTGAAGTAAATTGGCTAGTTCTACACTATCAATAGTCGATTCAATTTTTGGAATAAGAACTTTAGCACCTTGAGCAAGGGCTACCATGCCTTTTATCGATGCATCAAATGAGTATGAATGTGTCCAGAGCCAAGCATTAACTTTACTTTCAAGAGAATCTATCTGCTGATTAAAAACATTGATAAAATTACTTAAACCATGATGGCCTAACAATACACCCTTTGGATTTCCTGTTGTTCCCGAAGTGTAGATTATATAGGCTGGTTGATTAATTTCAGAGTTAATCACTATTTCTGGATCGCTTTCACTCAGACCACTGGTTAAGTCACTATTGAAATCAATAATAATATCAGCAAACTCTGAAGTGAGAGCTGAAGGTATATCATGTGCAAGTAAATATTTAGCATTGCTATCATTGATTGTATAGCAAATTCTTTCAAACGGGATTGTGTGTTCAATTGGCAAATAAACCGCATTGATTTTATGTACCGCAATAATCGACGCGATCATTTCAATGCCAGGTTTAAATAACAAGCCGATAACATCCGACTGTTTCGCTCCCTTTAAAACAAGTAGATTAGCAATTTTATTAGAGAGTTTGTTCAGCTGTTCAAAGGTATATTTTTGTTCATTACATTCAACTGCAACAGAGTCAGGATTTTTCTTTGCTGTGTCTTCAAAGTACTGATGCAGTCTTTTTTTCGCTACATTTTCAGGTAGTGGTTGAGCGTTTGATAGCTGTTGTTCCCGGTCCTTATCACTGCATAGTGAGATTGAATTTAAAAGCATTTCTGGTTCAGTTATAACCTGCCCCAATAATTGTTCAAAACTTAATGCCATTTTTTCTATTGAACTTCTAACAAACAATGCTGTATTAAACAGCCAGTTTAGTTTTAGTCCCTGTTCACTATAATCAACAAGCAGAGAAAGATCATATCGCCCCATACTTTTATCCATGTCAATTGCTTCTAGTTCCAATCCTGCTAAAGAAAGCTTTTCCTCAGAAACATTCTGCATAGCCAGAGATATCTGAAATAATGGATTGTAAGCTGTTGTTCGTTCTGGAGAGAGCTCTTCAACCAACAATTCAAAAGGTACTTGTTGGTGTTTATAGCCATTCAAACAAGTTTCGCTAGTTAGTTTTAAAAGATCTTGAAAGTTCTGACTGTCCTTTTTATTTAATCTGATTACAAGGTTATTAATAAAACAACCAATAAGAGACTCAATTTCAGGATGACTTCTCCCCGCAGCGGGAGTACCAATCACTACATCATCCTGGTGTCCATATTTGGATATCAGCAAATAGAAAACAGACATGATTGCCATAAACAAAGTCGCGTTATTATTTTTTGCTAACTCAGTCAAGGCATCAGCAGTTTCTTTTGAAAGAATTCTTTTGACAGTATCAGCACTATATGATTGATGAATTGGACGCGTTTTATCTAAAGGCAATGAATGAACCAATGGTGCTTCTGCCAATACATCTTTCCAATAACGCAACTGTTCAACCAGATTATCACCCTTAAGATTATCTCTTTGCCAGGCAGCATAGTCAGCATATTGAATTCTTAGTGGCGGTAACTCTGTCTGACTATCGCTTTTGTATGTAGAATAAAAATGATTAAACTCTTTTATAATAACGCCTATCGACCAACCATCCGCTGATATATGATGCAAAGTGATTTGCAGTATATGCTCCTCCTCTGCCAACTTAATTAGTTGCGCTCTAATTTTTAAATCTTTTGATAAATTGAAAGGTCCTGATATTTCTTTTTCTAATATATCATTTAATAACAACTCACTATTTTTTTCTGATTCTGAAACTGAAAGATAAGTTAGCGTCAGTGTCGCATCCTGAACAATTTCTTGTAGTGCCTCACCATCGCACTCATAATAG
>CBDUHU010000157.1:0-7592 GCA_965366725.1 uncultured Kangiellaceae bacterium | reverse complement strand
TGCCAAGGTTAACTTTTTATTTTCACATTGTTGACGATATAACAAAGCAATGTCTTCAAGCAAAACTCGCCAGGAAACACCATCAATAACCAAATGATGAATGACAATTAATATACGTCCATGATTCTGCTTATTAGTAAAATAAACCAGTTTTAATAAAGGACCCTCATGCAAATCAAAACTAGCTTGAACTTCATTTGCTACTTCAGTTAACCCGCTAAAATCATCTGACTCTAGTTTGATATGACTGAGACTACTTTGTATCATTGATTGATCAAAAGCTTTATATTCACTCTGCCACTTATTATTATTTTTGCTAAAACGCAAACGTAAAGCATCATGTCTGAGGTAAATAGCTTCTAATAGCTCCGTTAGTTGTTCAAACCTTAAATTCTCAGGCGCCACTAACAATGCTGACTGATTAAAATGATGAAGCGCAATTTCTCTTGCAAAAAAACGATGCTGAACCGGAATCAGTTCGACCTGACCGGTAATTTGATGCTGCGGACAGACAATTGCGCTATCCGCCTTAACTATAGCAGCCAGCTCTTTGATAGTTTGTCTCTCAAAAAGATCTTTTGCGGTAAAATAAAGTCCAGCTTTTGCTGCTCTTGATACCACCTGAATAGAAAGAATAGAATCTCCGCCAAGCTCAAAAAAATTCGCATTAACACTTAATTTTAAACTGTCTATACGAAGCAATTCGGCCCATATTTTAACCAACATATTTTCAGTTTTATTATTCGCACCCACATAATCTTCTGTGGTCTGCGTATAATCAGGTTCTGGTAACGCTTTACGGTCAATTTTTGCGGTTGGAGTTAATGGAAAACTCTCTAATAGTATTAGAGCTGATGGAACCATATAATCAGGAAGAGAAGACTTGAGACTTTGTTTAACTTGTCCAATAATATCTTTTTTGTCTAGCCCATCATTCAGTAATTCCGTTGTTGGTACAAAGTAGGCGACCAGCTTTTTTACTTTATTTGAATCTTCTTTAACAATAACCGCAGCTGCACTAACTTGTGGAAGTCGAGATAATTTCTGTTCGATTTCACCGGGTTCAATTCTGAATCCTCGAATCTTAACCTGGTTATCAATACGACCAATAAACTGGATATTTTCATCCGCTAAGTAGCGAACTAAATCGCCAGTTCGGTATAAACGGGCACCTTGTTGCTGAGAAAACAAGTGAGGTATAAATCGTTCCTCTGTTAATTTGTTCAGATTAAGGTAACCGCGCGCTAGACCTTCTCCTCCAATATATAACTCGCCGGGGGTACCAAATGGCTGCAATTGTTTATGTTGATTAAGAATGTATAATTCAGCGTTCCCCATAGGCTTACCAATTGGCAACCCTTCAAGTTGGATAAGTTGCTTATCCTGAGAATGATTCAAATACTCATCTAAATCGAGTAACGTGCTTCCAACAACTGTCTCAGTCGGCCCATAATGATGAAAAAATCTTGCTCCGGGAAAGTAATCACGTATCACAGAAAGCGTACTTCGAGTTAGTAATTCTCCGCCGATAACAAAAGTATGTTCTATCTCTGATGCTTTCTTACTATCTGCATATTTTAATCCTTGTATATGAGATGGAGTTATTTTTATCATTAATGCTTGTTGACTGTTTAGTAAATCACTCCAGAATTTGTCAAGTGATATTTGTGGCGAAGCCAACTCAACGCAGCCACCAACAAGCAATGGAAAATATAGACTTGTGACAGTTCCGTCAAAACTAACACTGGAAATGATTCGTGCACCAGAGAGTGTTTCAGAATAATAATTATTGATTCCCCAATAGCAATAATCGACTAAACCTCTATGAGTAATTTCCACACCTTTAGGTTGGCCGGTGGATCCAGAAGTATAAATAATATAAACAAGATCCTGTCCATCATAAGCAAACGAAACTTCTGGTTTGTCACTGCTACATCCGGCTAACAGAGTTTGTACCGCGGAATCATCCAGAGCGATAACTGTCTGTTGTTCCAGCATCAATTGCTGAGCTATTTCTGATTGGCATATGACAATATCTATTTGCGCATCCTTCACTCCGTAATCTAGCCGACTGGTACCAAATAATGGGTCAAAAGGAACATAAGCAGCGCCTGCTTTTAATGTCGCTACCAATGCGACCATCATGTCGACCGAACGCTCCATAAATAGCCCAACAGCATCCCCGGGCTTAACACCAAGCGATATAAGATGGTGTGCAAGCTGATTAGTCGCTCGTTCAAACTCCTGATAAGTCAATTTCTGGTGTTCATCCAATACTGCAATATTGTTTGGCGTCTTATCAGCTTGCTCTTCAATTAACTGATGTATAAGTTTATTTTTTGGATATTCCACCTGAGTGTTATTAAGTTCATGGACAAGTCTAAACTTTTCTGCTTTTGACAAAATTTCTAAATCAGTCAATTTCGCATAAGGATTATTGACCATACTCACCAGCACTCTTTCAAAATGTTGATTTAATTTCTCAACCGTTTGGAGGGAGAATAATGCCTGATCATAAATCCAGGAAATATGAATAGTATCGTCATCCAACTGTGCATTAATCGTCAGATCAAATTTAGCAATAATTGAGTCACTGGTAATTGCTGAAAAGCTCAACCCTGGCAAGCTTAACTCATTCATTTCATTAGTGTTCATACTGAACATTATCTGAAACACAGGATTGTATTGATTGCTTCTGGAAACATTAATCTTATCTAGCAGCTGGTCAAATGGTATATCCTGGTTTGCCAATGCATCCTGATTTACTGTCTTAACATGCTCTAAGTAATCGGTTAAATGTTCAAATTCGATATTCGTTCTTAGTACTAAAGTATTAACAAAAAAACCAATCAAGCTTTCCAGCTCCTGACGCGGACGATTGGCAACTGGAGTTCCAATAACAAAATCATTACTATTACTGTGGCGCGACAATACCAGAGCTAAAGCCGCATGTAATAACATAAACGGTGTAACTTGTTGTTTGTTAGCCAATGATAGTATGTTTTGACTCAGTACCTTTGATAGCTGAGTACTAACCATCCCGCCAACTTTTTGTTTAACTTCTGGTCTATTATTATCGAGTGGCAAATCATGAACGTCTGGAATTTGATCCAGTTGTTTTTGCCAATAATCTATTTGCTTATTAAGTTCGTCCGCAGCAACTTTATCTCGTTGCCACACTGCATAATCAGCGTACTGAATTTCGAGTGGCTTCAATAAGCAGGCCTCACCACTTAATAATGACTGGTACAAAGAAACAAATTCATTAACTAAAATACCCATAGACCAGCCATCTGAAGCAATATGATGCATACTAAAAAGCAAAACACCATTATCCAGACTATTACCTTCGCTTAATTCAAGGTAAGAGGCTCTAATCATCAAGTCTCCGGATAATAAGAATGGCTTGTTAGTTTCCATCTTAATAACTTTTTTAACTTGCTTTTCCTGAGCTTCACTGGTTAATTGAGTCAAGTTCTCGCGCGCTAATGAGAAGCAATATTCTTGATTAACAACCTGTACTGTTTCGCCATCAACTTCTCTAAAACTGGTACGCAAAGACTCATGCCTGTCTAAAATTCGATTGATCGCTTTTTCGGCAATATCGAGATCGAATTGACCTGCTACTTTTAACACACATGGCAATATATATTCTGAACTTGCACCATACAATTTATCTATCAACCAAAGCCTTTGTTGTGAAAAAGACAAAGGAATAGAAATACCTTTCGGCCTTCTGGTTATCTTAGTATTTTCAGCAGAAACAGTACTTTCTCTTTGTCTAAGATACTCGACTAAATCTTGTTTGTTGTCTTTAATCAGGGAAATTATTTCCTGATCTAACACACCTGGTTTTGCCTTAACTTTAAGTTCATTATTAACCAGTTTTATCAGTACTTTTCTGGATAGCAATAAATCGATTATGTTCTCTACATTCATTATATGACAATCTCTTCCATATCCATTAAGTCTTCAGACTCTAAATCGATAAATGATTTTTCTCTATCTACAATTTGTGCTAACTCTCTAACACTAGTTGCATTAAATATATGTCTTACGTCAACATTGACCGAAGTTATATTTTCAATACTATTAGCCAGGCGGACTGCTAGTAATGAATGTCCTCCAAGCTCAAAAAAACTGGTGGTTACGCTTATTTCATTCTCTTTAATGGAAAGTAATTCACTCCATATCTTTACCATCATTCGCTCAGTTTCTGAGCCAGGTTCAACATATTCGTTTTGAAGTAGTTTTGCTTCTGGTAAAGGCAATGCCTTTTTATCAATTTTTCCATTGTTGGTTAATGGCCAGCTATCAATCGCCATTATTAAAGAAGGCACCATATGAACTGGAAGTTTCTCTAATAGCTGATTTCTTAACTTAGCTGTCCAGTCGACCAAATCAGTTTGTTGCTTTTCACAATTAACTACATAAGCGAGCAAACGCTTTTGTTCACTATTGTCTTTATCAACCATTAGCAGACAAGACTCTACCTGGTCGCATTGACTTAGCTGAAACTCTATTTCACCCAACTCAATTCTAAATCCACGAATCTTAACCTGCTCATCTTCACGACCAACAAACTTCAATTTTCCATCAGGTAGGAAACGTACAAGATCACCAGTTCGATATAATTTATCTTGTGGATGATTGGAAAAAGGTGATTGAATAAACCTCTCATTAGTCAGGTCACTACGATTAACATAACCACGTGCCAGACCTTTACCGCCTACATATAATTCTCCAACAGCACCCAAAGGTAACAATTCCTGAGATTTACCAAGGACATAGAGCTGAGTGTTGTCGATTGGCTTTCCGATATTAATTTCTTCCCCTCTGTGCAACTCTGTCATTGATGCACAAACGCTGACTTCGGTCGGTCCATAAGCATTAAAAACACGGTAATTTCGCAACCACTTTTGTGCTAATGAAAATTCACAGGATTCACCCGCGACTATCAAACTTTGTAAATGGTATTCTTTGTCAGCATCAAGAAGCTCTAATAGTGCTGGAGGTATAGTTGCGTGACTAATCTGGTTTTCAATCAAAAAACTCTCCAATGCGTGCGGTGACTGCCTGTCCTGGTCATTGGAAATATACAATGTTGCTCCCTTTAATAATGCCATTAACCACTCTGATACACTTGCATCAAAACCTAAAGACGCAAAGTGTAGTACCTTACTTTTTGCATCGACTTCAAATAAACGTTGTTGGGATAAACTCATATTAATTACCCCCCCATGTTCTACCATTACACCTTTTGGTGCCCCAGTTGACCCCGACGTATAAATAATATAGGCCAGGTCAGTCGCTTTTTGATTTTCAGATAAGTCTGAATTTAGTTCTGAATAGTTTGCTAAAGTTTGCTCGGACAACTGGCTGTCAAGTTCAATGGCCAGCGAATGAAGTTGTTTATCTATTTTCTCCAGGTATGGAGTATTTATCACTACTGCTGTTGGATTGATGTCTTGCAACACAAAGTTAATTCGTTCAGCTGGATAATCAGGATCAAGAGGAACATAGGCAGCACCGGTTTTAAGAATAGCTAATATCGCAATCATCATTTCATTTGATCGTTCAACCATCAGGCCTACCATGGATTTCGAGGAAACTCCCTTTGATATTAATAAACCAGCCAGTTGATTGGCTTTCTGATTCAACTGTTGGTAGCTCAATACATTTTCATTAAATACAACTGCAGGCTTATCAGCAAAAAGTTCAACTTGTTGTTCAAATAATTGATGAATTAACTGATTATCAGGATAAGCATGCTCTGTTTTATTAAAATCATTAAGTAGCAAGTTGGTTTCGTTAGCAGAAAGCATCAATAAGTCTTGAACTTTTGCATTTTTGCTAGATACAATGGAATTCAATAAATTCTCTAAATGATTGCTCAGTTGAATGATTTTCTGTTCACTAAAGATGGACTTATCATAAACCCAGGATATATCAATACCTTCATCTCTTACCTCGGCACTGATACTGATATCAAACTTTGCAACGGGCTCCCCTCCAGCATAAGTCGAAAAGGTAAGCCCGGGAACATTTATTTCATGCGACTCAGTGGTATTCATAGTAAACATCAACTGAACTAACGGCGTATACTCGGAAGTTCTGGGGAAGTTACAATGTTCAACCAGTTTTTCAAAAGGTATATCCTGATTAGCCTGAGCGCCCAGATTAACCTGCTTAATCTGCTCCAGGTAATCATCAAATAAGTCGACATCGGTACTAACTCGTAATACTAATGTATTAATAAAAAAGCCAATTAACGGGGTAACTTCAGCTCTTGCTCGATTAGCAACGGCAGTGCCAATCACCACATCGCTATGATTACTATGGCGAGAGAATAATAAGGCAATTGCAGAGTGTAGCAACATAAAATGAGTGACATTTTTTTGAAGAGAAAGATCGCTAAGCTGTTTACTCAAACTAGCTGATAATCTGGTAGTAACCTGTTTTCCTTCATACTGTTTAATTGTTGGTCGCGGAAAGTCCAACGGTAAACTATGTACAGCTGGTACTTCAACCAACTGCTTTTTCCAGTATTCTAACTGTGAATCTAGAAGTTTATTCTCTAACCATTTACGCTGCCACTCAGCATAATCAATATATTGAATTTCAAGTTCATCAAGCTGAATCTTACGACTATTTTTTAATGCCTCGTATATCTCAACAAATTCCTGGATCAGAATTCCCATAGACCAACCATCAGCTGCAATGTGGTGTATACAAAACAACAATAATCCTTTATCAGCTTTTAAAAGGTGCACAAAGCTGCCTCTGATCATTAAATCAGAGTCAAGTTTGAACAACTGATCACTATTCTTGTCAATTAACTTGGATACTTCTAATTGTTGCGCAGACTCATTGATAGACGTTAGATCATGACTTTCCAGGTGAAAACTACTTTTTTCCTTAACAACTTGAAAGGGTTCACCATCTATCTCGATAAAATTCGTTCTTAAGGGTTCATGTCTTTGAATGATTATATTGATGGCGCTTTGCGCCAGTTCAACATCAAAATCGCCACTCACAGAGAGTTTTACCGGCATATTATATTCAGCACTTCCCCCGTTCAGTCGATCAATCAACCAAAGCCGTTGTTGAGCAAATGACAGTTTTAAATGGCCTTGCCTTGATGCACGAGGGATTGACTCAAAATCCTTTTTTTGATCATTTATCAGAGAAAGAAACTCAATTATACTTTCTTTGTTCCCTCTAATTTCTTGCGCTATCTCCGGTGTGATCGCACCTGCTGCACTTTTTGTTTTTAGCTTTCCATTTTCGAGAAAAATGTTTATTCCTGAACCTTTCAGGCGCATCAACAATTCTTTAATTCCTTTCATATTACCATTCAACCTCTTCTTCATCGACAACACTTGATGTCGAGCCGGGATCCTCAATCATATTTGAAACTTCGCTCAGATCCTCGATAAAACCTGCAATTGCTCTTATTGTAGAAAACTCAAAAAACACCTTAATTTGCAATTCAACTTTTAGTCGCTTTCTTATTTCGTTTATTAATCGAATCACCAGCAACGAATGACCACCGAGACTGAAGAAATCTGACTCAACACTAATCTCTGGCT
>CBDUHU010000156.1:0-7602 GCA_965366725.1 uncultured Kangiellaceae bacterium | reverse complement strand
ATTTAACCAGTTTAAATCGGCCGGTGGTAATGCATCTGGATATTGCAGTAGTAGTGCAATTGCTCGCTTAAATAGTACTTTGTTTTTTGAAGGTACATTAGCTGATTTTGTTGATTCGTTAAGAAGGCCTGGAGGAGCACTTTGGTTTTCCTGCTTCGCTTGCAATATAGGAGGTTGATCAACTTGTGGTTTACTATCTGTTTGAGGGATAACTTGTTTTAACTGTTTTTCACTCAGCCCTGATAGCTCGCTCAGGCGTTGCTGAAATATTGCAATAAGCAAGGGATCTTGAAGCGACTGCAAGTAGGGGGTTGCTATATGTATTAATCGGGCAGGCCCTTCAAAAGTATTCATATCGACTTGAGCAGTCAGGTACTCAATCAGGTAATCGAATAAAGTCGTTGCAGTGTTAACTTTTTGTTTGAATGCTTCAGTGCCGATACTGCGAACGGTGGTATCAGGATCTTCACCATCTGCTAAAAACATTAAACGAATTTCACGGGATTCTTTTAGTAGCGGTAAAGCATGATTAATTGCGCGTAATGCGGCCGCTTTTCCTGCTTTGTCACCATCAAAGCACAAGACAATTTTTGGACAGATTCTAAATAAAGTTTGTAAATGCTCACTAGTGGTTGCTGTCCCTAGTGTTGCTGTCGCATTGTATATTCCAAATTGTGCAAGTGCGACAACATCCATATAGCCTTCAACAATAATGATATGATCAATTTGACGAAGCTGACGGCGCATTTCAAATAACCCATAGAGCTCTTTACCTTTGTGAAAGAGCTTGGTTTCCGGTGAGTTAAGATATTTGGGTTCACCCTGATCAATTACTCTTCCGCCGAATCCAAGGACTTGTCCTCTGCGGTTTCTAATCGGGAACATAATTCGATCTCTAAAACGATCATATCCGTGACCATTTTCCTTTTCGATCATCATGCCTGTGTCAACCAGATCTTTTTGAAGTTTCTTTTTATCTTCATCTAGCCCACTTAGATTTTGCCATTCGCCCGGGGCATATCCAATTGCATATTGTTTAGCAATTTCGCCACTTAACCCTCTCGCTTTCAGATATTGGATAGCTTTCTGGCTGGTTGGATGTTTTTTCAGCTGTTGCTGATAGTATCGTGATACTTTTTCCATTAGAGGGAAAAGGTCATTATATTGCTCTTTGTCCCCTGAATAAGCTTCTCTTGGAACCTCCATTCCCAGCTGGGATGCGAGATCTTCTATCGCGCCAACAAATTCCTGTCCTTCGTATTCCATCAAAAATGTGATTGCGTTACCACTGGCGCCACAGCCAAAGCAATAATAGAACTGTTTATCAGGGTTAACTGAGAAAGAGGGGGTTTTTTCATTATGAAATGGGCAACAGGCGGTATAATTTCGGCCCGCTTTTTTTACTGAAACACGGGAGTCAATGATATCCACCAGATCGGCTCTGGCGAGTAATTCATTAATAAAAGATTGAGGTATTCGTCCAGCCATCAATAACCGTGTCAGAGCAACCAGTTAGTTTGTATTCGACTATTTTGCCGAATGCCTGGTGGAAAGTGAATAAAAAATGAATAAAGATTGGTTAACTGGGTCTAAATTTTACTAGAGAAACAGAAAATACTCTTAGTCTGGTTAACCTAATCGGGCTTTAATCTGGCCGCTAACCTTACCCATATCTGCACGCCCCTGCATCTTAGGCTTAAGAATTGCCATGACTTTACCCATATCCCGCATTGATTCGGCACCGCTTTCTTTCAATGCTGCATCAATCAGTTCAGAAACTTCAGTTTCAGATAAAGCCTTAGGCATAAATTCTTGCAGCGCTTCGATTTCCTGTTTTTCGACTTCAGCTAATTCCTGGCGGTTAGCCGCCTCAAACTGAGCGATTGAATCCCGGCGCTGTTTAATCATCTTATCCAGGATAGCGAGCACATCGACATCAGTCACTTCAATGCGTTGGTCAACTTCAATTTGCTTTATTTGGGCAAGTAGCATGCGTATAGCGGTTAAACGTACCTTTTCTTTGGCACGCATTGCTTCCTTCATACTATTTTTTATCTGCCCGACTAATGCTGACATAATGACCTGCTATTAATTCGATAAGAAGTAAGTCGACTAAAATCGATAATGATTTCAGATTGACTTGAATAAATTATTTTTTAATACAGACGCTTACGCTTAATCTGATCGCGAGAAGCTTTTTTCAATGAACGCTTCACTGCTGCTGCTTTCTTACGCTTACGTACTGCAGTTGGCTTTTCATAATGTTCACGACGACGCACTTCAGATAAAATTCCTGCTTTTTCACAAGCACGCTTAAAACGACGGAGTGCAATATCAAAAGGCTCGTTTTCTTTCAGTTTTACTGCTGGCATTTAATTTAATCCTAGCTTTGGGCTCTCATTGAGCTATTTCATCAATTCACGGTTAAAAATTCGTCAATAACGACGAGGGCGCAGATTCTACTGCTTTTTGCTTTCGAATGCAAAGCTAAAGCAAAAATTTTTGGAAGAATTTGAATTGATCTGTATGATCGTTGGCTCTAAGGCTAAGCCTGCATTCATTGGACTGCGATTTTAGCTCATTTTTATCAATTTATTTAGGTTTTTAACGTGGCAAGCGCAAAAATATTAGGTATTGAAAGTTCCTGTGATGAAACCGGCATTGCGATATTTGATGAAAGGCGGGGAATTATCGCTCATCAGCTCTATTCACAGGTTGCTATGCACAGTGATTATGGCGGGGTTGTGCCTGAGTTAGCCTCACGTGACCATGTTAGAAAAATAATTCCATTAATTGATGCGACATTAGAACAAGCTAACTGCACTAAATCTGATATAAGCGCGTTGGCCTATACTCAGGGGCCTGGGTTAATCGGTGCTTTACTGGTTGGAGCTTCGGTGGCTAAAAGCCTCGCGTTTGCCTGGCAAAAGCCTACTATCGGTATTCACCACCTGGAGGGACATCTGCTTGCGCCTATGCTGGAAGATGAGTCGCCCGACTATCCGTTTCTGGCTTTACTGGTTTCCGGTGGACATACAATGCTTGTTGATGTGAAAGGGCTTGGGGATTATCAGATTATTGGTGAGTCCATTGATGATGCGGCTGGTGAAGCATTTGATAAAACTGCCAAAATCATGGGCCTTGACTACCCGGGAGGCCCGTTATTAGCAAAACTGGCGGAACAGGGGGATGGTAGTGAGAAGCGTTTTCCCAGACCTATGACTGACCGGCCAGGGTTAGATTTTAGTTTCAGCGGCCTTAAAACGTTCGCCAGAAACCGATTGCTTGATGTGGTTGATGAACATCAGGCCAAAGCCAATATTGCAGAGGCATTTCAGGATGCAGTGATTGATACTTTGGCAATTAAATGCAAACGGGCGCTTCAGCAGACCGGGCGAAAAAGTCTGGTTGTCGCTGGCGGAGTGAGTGCGAACCTGGCATTAAGAGCAAAATTAGCTGAGTTAATGGAGCGTCAGCGCGGAAAAGTTTATTATCCGCGTCATGAGTATTGCACAGACAACGGCGCTATGATTGCTTATGCTGGATTTTGTCATTATCAACAACGGCTTGATAATCTCGGCGGTAGCGAGAATGAGCATCAGATAAAGGTCTTTCCTCGTTGGCCCTTATCTGAAAGCTTGTCCCTGACTGGCTTATGAACAATGGTTGCTGATTAATCGACCTGAAGCTTGCTCACTTTATAACCTTTGGCAGCTAGCTTGTTTAACAAGCCCTGTTCGCCAATAAGGTGCGCTGCTCCCACCAGAATTAATTCAATTTCTGGCGTCTCAAAATACTGTTCAATGGTTGGAAGCCAGTTTAGGTTGCGTTGAACAATCAGTGTTTCAAAAGTTTGCGGCGAATCTGCTTTCATCATCTGATTAGTGGCTGCATCAAGCATCACATTGTTGCCGGAGCGCCAGTATTTGACCATTTTGCTAAATAGAGTTTGAGTTTGCTCGATATCACGCATTAAACTCTGATAAAAGCGGTCTTCATTACCAATACCGATTTCTGCGAGAAAGTCGATTTGTTGTACTGGCGTTTCCAGAAATAGTGTTTTTTTGTTGTCATCAAGCGCTTTGTTCAAGAAGTACATATCTATTCCTTCCTGATTAACGCCTATTTTGCCCAACTCATTGAGCATAAAAGCTGACATTAACATTCCGGGTTTTGCTTTACGCATGAACTTTAATGAGATCCCGGCAGATTTAGCGTAATTATTGAGTTGTTGATAAACTTCAGGCGAAGTTTCAGATTGAATAGTTCGCTTATCATGATAACTCATTTTAAATAGCATCTGACGAATAGTAACCAGCTGGGATTGATGGTAAGCCTTCTCAAACTCAACCGGCAGAGGATAATCTGTTGCTCGAAGAAGATGGATCGTTCCCCCCAGGTACACTTTGTTAGCCCCTTTTTCGACTAACCAGACAGAGGACTCTGCGATTACCTGAGGAGTTACAGAGAGAAAAAACAGGATGAATAAAATTCGATACATTGGTTAACTCGCAGATTGTTGTAGTAATGGATAAAAGTATAACTTCTAATTCTTAGCGACCTTAATTACCGGCTCTTTGCCCTGGATTATATTGACAACATTGGCCCTATGGCGAATAAAAACGACACTAGACAGTGCTGTTAACGGCAACACAAGTTCCGGATAATATTGAATTGCAAATATTGGTACAACCAGTGCGGTAAGCAGAGACGCTGCAGAGGAACGCTTAAAAGTCCACGCAGAAATCACCCAGCAGCCAATTGATAGCATTGTCAACGGGGGAACAACCAGAATAATTGCTGTTAGCATACTGGCGACTCCTTTACCGCCCTTCAACCCAAAGTAGATTGGAAAACAATGTCCGATTAAAGCGAATACTGCCAGCCAGGCTACTTGTGGGTCGGGATAGTTCAATTCTATAGCGAGCAAAATAGGTAAAGCTGTTTTTATGATATCTCCGGATAATGTCGCGATTGCCGCGGCGTGTCCGCCTATACGTAGTACATTGGTTGTTCCGGGATTATGTGAGCCAACAATTCTAGGATCAGGAAGCGTCATTAACCTGCACACGATTACCGCGGTGGATATTGAACCGCTCAGATAAGCGAATATCAATAATATCAGATAAATAGAATCCATAAGTTATCTTAAAATGCTGTAATTGACTGCCAACAGTGACATAGTTCGATTGTAAATCATTAGATAGTTAAATAGAATCCTACAAAATTACATTAACACAATGGGCAAAAAGCAATGGATATCGTTTTTATCAAACAATTGGAAGTGAGAACTGTTATAGGAGTGTTTGACTGGGAAAGAGAAATCAAACAGAAACTGGTGTTTGATATCGAGTTAGGCACTGATATCAAAGCCGCAGCGCAGAGCGACTCTTTAGATGATACCCTTGATTATAAGGCGATATCTCATGCGGTATATGATTTTGTTGAAGCCAGTGAGTATCAGTTGGTTGAGACTGTCGCTGAAAAGGTATGTGAATTAATTCTAGCTGAATTTCCCGTTTGCTGGTTATCGCTGCACCTTAGCAAACCCGGAGCAGTTAGTGTTGCTCAAAGTGTCGGGGTAAAAATAGAGAGAGGTTCTAAGGCTTGAAAGTTTATTTAGGGGTTGGCAGCAACATAGATGCCGCAAGAAATATTGAAAGAAGTCAGCAGGCATTAACTGAATATTTTACCGACGTTCGCTTTTCTCGGGTTTTCGAAAGTGAAGCGGTTGGGTTTGAAGGTGAGAATTTTTTAAACCAGGTGGTTGAAATCACCACTGAAAGAACACTTGAACAGTTGATTGACCAATTGAAACAATTAGAAGATAAACTGGGACGGATACGCGGCGGTGCTAAATTTTCCTCTCGTCACATTGATATTGATATTTTGCTATATGGCGAAATGGTTTGTCAGCAACCGATTGTATTACCACGAGAAGAAATACGCCATAACGCTTATGTATTGTGGCCGTTATCTGAGTTGGCTCCAACTTTAAAAGAGCCAGGCGGTCAGCTAACTTACTCATCACTCTGGGAACGTTTTGACAAAAAAGCACAAAAATTGACTCCTTTGAACTGATCGCAGTGAGTTTGAATAAACTAAATATAATCTCGACGCCCTCCATCAACATTAATTGTTGAACCAGTGGTGTAGTGGGCTTTTAATGATAAGAAACAGACCGTCCTGGAAATATTATCAGCTTGTCCCAGATTTTTTAGCGCCGTATTGTCAATAATTGATTGCTGTTTCTGTTTTTCCTCAGGAGAGTTAGTTTGCTGTTCGGGATGGGGCCACAAAATTGCACCTGGCGAAACACAGTTAACTCTAACCCGCGGGGCTAGCTCTATTGCCAGTTGCTTACTGGCTTCCTCTAGGCCTGCTTTTGCGGCTACGTAGCAAGTATGTTCAGCGAGTCCTGCTTTGGCATATATATCAATTAAATTGACCACTGAACCGTTAGCTGCCTTGAGTGAGTTTGCTGCGGCCCGGATTAGTTTTACCGGCGTGACCCAATTAGTCGTGACAAAATTTGCTAATAGCGATGAGCTAGTATCCATCATTGGTGTTGGATAAAAAATGGAGGCATTATTGATCAGGTGATCTAATCGACCAAAGGAATCGATGCAGTGGCTTATTAACGCTGTGCATTGGTCAGCCTGACTGAAATCAGCTTGAAAAATCTGACAACTGTTTGCCCGTTGCTGATTAAAATAGTCATATAGCGCTTTAGCTGATTGATGTGATTGATTATAATGCAGCACTAAATTACAGCCCTGAGTAAAAAACTCCTGTGCAGTTGCTTTTCCCAATCTGGCGGCTGAACCTGTTATCAAAACTGTGGGTCTATTCATATTTGCATTGACGACTGGCCTGAATGCCAAATAACTCTAATAGGATGATCAAGTTTACATGATGTCTCAGCAACAAGTTAAACTTTCCGCTTCCGCTAATTTATGTCATCAACAGTTGATGTCGTTAATTAAACAAAAAATCAATCAAAACCAGGGACGTATATCATTTTCAGAATTTATGCAGCTGGCCCTGTATGCCCCTGAGTTAGGCTATTACCAAAATGGTTTACAGAAGTTTGGTGAGCAGGGGGATTTTGTAACAGCGCCTGAAATGGGAGATTTATTTGCCAGGGGAATCGTTCAGGCATTGCTTTCACAACCTGATTGTTTGACTAACAACATACTTGAAATTGGTGCCGGTAGCGGTGTTCTTGCTGCGGATATACTTGGTCAATTAGCATCGAATGGAAAATTGCCTGAAAGCTACTCGATATTAGAGCCAAGTGCGAGTTTGCAGAGTTTACAGTATCAGACAATTCAGCAGAAGTTCCCCGAACTGCTGCCTCGGGTTAATTGGTTGGCGCAGCTACCCGAAGGATTCACCGGGACGATACTGGCCAATGAAGTTCTTGACGCTATTCCCTGTGAACGGATTATTAAAACTCAACAAGGTTGGCAAATAATGGATGTGGTTATCGAAGGTGGGCTGCTATCTTATCGACCGGGCGATCAACTTGAATGCAAGCTGTTACCTGAAATATTGCAACAAAATGAATACAGTACTGGTTACATCACTGAAATCAGGCCA
>CBDUHU010000155.1:0-7605 GCA_965366725.1 uncultured Kangiellaceae bacterium | reverse complement strand
CACCCCACAAGATCACACTTACATTTATTCTGAAAAAACTTTGCAATTCAATATCATAGAAATAGCTATCGGAAGCCAGATTTCTATCAAAAATCCTGATCTGAAAAGTTTTCTTAAAAAATCAATCGATACTGTCGCTCACGAATTAATTCACCTATTTGATATACGTAAAAATGGCTACTCTACATCCGCTGAAGATTTTATGTTTCAACGAGAATATATTGCTTATTTAGGAGGTTACTGCTCGACAAATTACCTTGATTTAACGAATACCACTCAAACAACAGAATTTTCTAAAGTCCTAACACCAAAACTACTTAATACTCTAAAAGACAGGACATATGAAGAAGTTAAAGACTACGCTAAGATTATCACTGCTTCAGAAGGAAAAACAACCAAAACCCTGGCTAACGATACACAACTTGCCAAGCTATTTGTGCAACGAGATATTTTCAATCTACTTGGTACAGAATCTGTTTCTGATATCAATTATGAGCAACGAGAAAAAATCAACCACTTCTGTAAGAAGACAATTGACCAATATTTTAGCAACCAAAACTAACCAATATTCTTATTCAAGAATAAACCAATAACCTGAAATACGATAACTTTAAGGTTAATATGACTCATTCCTAATCGATAAAAACGTCTTCATAAGGCTACAAAAACAAAGCAATCTTAGAATTATAAAGTGGGTAAAAAATAACTCGTCGCTGGGTCATAAACCAGCAAGCTGGACAATAAAAATCACTAATTTACACTAACTTAGCTTGTTAACCACTTGTAAATAAAGAACTTTTAAAAACATTACTAGTACGGCCTGATAATTGCAACTATAACTCCTCTAGCCTTCAAGTAATTTGTTGTATAAAAAGTAAAGAGGTAATCTTAGTGGATTCCGGCAGAAAAAAAGATCCAAACGCACCATCAAGTTCTGATCCCATATTTGTTCCCAAACCTTCCTATCGCCCCGGCCGTTTTGGTGCAATAGGAGAACCTTTACCAGTTGACAAGAAAGCAAGATTCCGCGAGGAAAAAGCAGGCATAACGCTAACTATCGGTGAAAACCGTGGTGATATGATTGCCATGTACAAGCGTAAAAATCATGTCTATACAGAATATGATACTGACCCTAAGGGTGCCGCAGCATCCCCTCAAAGAGTCAGGCAAATAGAGAGAGGTAGTGGCGAGTATCACAGCGGCGTTGATGCCTTTCAGCCTATTTCTGATTCGGTACTAAAAGGACGTGATGTCTCAACGGTTCGAATGAATAACATTCATCCACCAGGAAAATTATCACCAACCGAAATACATGAACAAAATGCACTGATGGCTGCCACACTCCATCAAAATCTACCGGAGCACGTTGGTCGAGTATATAGCGTAGGGATTACTCGAAATAATCCTAAAATTAGTCAACTAGCAATGCGCGAGTCAGAAGAAGCGATGAGAAAAACTGGTTTTATCCCAGTACATCAAGATATTTTTGAAAGAGGCGGACACCAACCCACCGATTATAGTAACCAACGCAACAGAAAGCTTTCCACTGACATTTATCACAATCAAACCAAATATGTTCACGAGAGCACCCCGTCAGAGGTACTTAGAGAAATTTCCAGTTACTATAAAGATAAAGCACACAACCCTTCTAAGAATCCTAACAAAGGAGGAATACGGCGGCAGCTCTATCGAGAGCCATAGGTCATTTGCCGTATATTTAAATCAATATCGCTTGGGTAAGTTCAACTTAGGATTGCTTCGGAAGTCACAACGAGGCAAACCCCTACTTAAATTTCAGAGTTCACCTATTGCTTTAATTAACCTGCAGACAGTTAATCAGTGCAAAAATATCAATAGATTTCTGCTCTGTAAATAAAAAACCACTTAACATATGAACACATCGGACAATATGCCCAACTATCTTAAAATAAAGCTCAGAAAGAGATTTTATTGACGTCAAAAATGCTGATTTTAAACCTGTCGATCTTGGGTGCTCAATTTAAATAATCTGTAACTTTAATCGAAGAAATTAACTGCTAAACAATATTGTTTTCATGCTCTATACAAGCCTGAGATATCTCATAACATAATGCGAATTATTAAGAATTGATTAATAACCTGAGCCTTAATATTGATAACTAATAAACGCAGAACATCAATGATCAGTCTTTCCTATAAATCAGTTAACCATGAACACAATAAATTAATACCAATTTTCACTTTATCATATTCTGCTTCAGTTTTTGCAGAATGCCATACTTGTGCTCCATCGAAGTCGACAAATGCTAACCGCGTCACCAACCTCTCCTGTGGCATACCAAAAGCACTACCAGGCAGTAAGGCAACACCAGTTTCTTCCATCAGCCGACCTGTTAGTTGTTCACTGGTTAGAATTCCCTTTTTACTTAATCTATCTGCATATAAAGAGAAATCAGGAAAGAGATAAAATCCCCCTTGTGCAGGATGAACATCAACACTAGCGGCTTTTAACCTGACACAACAATACTCGCTAACTTGCTTTAGTAATTTTATCTGTCGCTGTAAGAACTCTGTTGCAAGCGCCTTATTTTGATAAGCCCTGGTCGCCGCAACCTGAACAGGGCTAGGAGCACAAGAATAGGTTTCTGATGCAACACCAATAACAGCATTAAATAGTTTTTCACCTAATTCTTCAGGAATATGGATAAAACCCAGTCGCCAGCCACCGGCACCACACCATTTAGATAGCCCCGAAGAAACAATACAACCTTCCGGGTAATAATGATCAAGTGATGCTTGCTCTTCCTGATAGCTCAATAGACTATAAATCTCATCTGCTATAACTATCACATTATGTTTTTTCATCACCGCAGCAAGAGACTTTAACTGCTCCTGGTTATATGTTTGTCCGGTAGGATTGCTTGGGTAATTAAGAATAAGAATTAGTGGAATCGTCTTATTCAGACGGGTAACACAATATTGCTCCAGTAACTCGGCTGTCACCAACCAACGCTCACTAATTTCGGTTTGTATCCAGTTTACCTGATGTCCCGCCAACTTGCCCTGCGGCTCATAGGAAACCCAACTGGGTGAAGGCAACAGGATCTCCGCTTTTTTAAATGCTGCCATAATACAAAACAACAAAATCTTGCTTCCACTGCCAACAATAATCTGGGAAGACTTCCACTGCTTATTTTCGAGTGTGTTATGAAACTCTGAAATTGCCTGACGTAGTGGCAAGGCTCCTTGTACATCCATATATTCTTTGCGTGGTGCGGCATCAGCCAGTGCAGCAACAATACTATCGGGAACAGGAAAAGGACTCTGCCCAAAACCAAATTTAAAAACTGGTTGCTTTTTTTCTGCTCGCGCAATTGAATGTTGATTAATTAACAATGTTTCAGAATGCTTACCATCCTGGATAAATTCATCAACCAATGATTCTTTGGGCATTTTTAACCTACAAGTTTCGTTGAAATATTCATATAACAACTACTCTAAACTTGATTTTTTTCTAGTTCAAACATTCGCAAGAAATAAAAATATATTTTCACTATTCAATAGAAAAACGCACTCATAATCTTAATTAATAACGAATTATTGAGTTGCATGAAAAAAAACTAAAAGTAGATATGAAAACTAATTTAAGCAAAACATAATCAGTCAAAAAAACTCAGTTTTAACAACTATTTGATTTATTGTTGTTAAAACTATTCAAAGCAAAAATATAATTCCTATAGCAAGAGAGATTCTGAGTGATAAAAAAAAGCCCCTTAAAAAGGGGCAAAATCGATTTACGCATCAATGACAACTAAGGGGATAGGTTACCAGATCTAAATCGTCGACCTCATTTATTATTATTTAAAAAGTATAAGTACCTCCAAGATACCATGAACCACCTTCATAGTTTGCAGCGCTTCGTCGTGGGTATTGTAAGCCTACGCTTTGACGGTTAGCATTGCCTAAACCAATTTCATCAACAAACTCATCAAACAGATTGGTGAAGCCAAGGGTAATTTTAAGGTCATCATTAAATTGATAGCCTATTTCAGCATCAATATAAATAGTAGAACCAATTTCCGCGCTAGGAAGTCCACCATCAACACCATTGATTCTTCCACGCTCATCATAGTGCTCTCCATAGAAGTTAGCTCTAAGCATCAAGTTTAAGTTATCACTTAAAAAAGTATTGGTCGTCAGAACAAATCTCTCTGTCGGATAGTTGTTTTCAATATCTTCAACCAGTCCGTCATTAACAGGCTGAACACCATTAACTAATCTCTGATTAACAACATCAATTTCACTATAGGAAAATGCAAATGCGACATCAGTACTAATATCTTCAGACCAGTCGACATCTGATGATAAAACAAGGTCAAATCCACTGTGCTCTACATCCAGAGCATTGGTATAAAATGAAATCGTATTAGTAGTATCCGGAACATCAATATCACCGGTACGATAAATTCGATCATCAACTTCAATTTTGTAAAAATCTAAAGTAAGCGTTGTACTTTCGCCAATATCAGAGGTAACACCCAGACTGATATTAAACGACTTTTCTTCGCTAAGTTCTTTACCACCAACGGCTGCAACTCTCGGATCGGTTGATGGAACCAATCCCTCTTCCACTTGTAGTCCCGTATTACCATCAAATGTGGTAATTGTTGTTCTAACATTTGCCTGACCAGGTGTGGGCGCATGGAAGCCTGTTGAAATAGCCCCTCTTAGAGAAGTTGTATCACTCACAACAAAGCGTCCAGCAAACTTACCATTCACAGTACTACCAAAGTCAGAGAAATCTTCATAGCGCAAAGCATATTGCAGTAATACATCGCTATTAACATCCTGTTCAATATCAGCATAGATAGCAAAGTTATCGCGATCAAACGAACCTGCATCCTGTGGCGTAATCCCTTTGAATCCACTAGAACCAGCCCCTTCATAAGATGCGGCTTCGCCTGCTATTGCACTATAAGTTTCTTCGCGCCACTCAAAACCATAAGCAACATTAAATTGTTCCCCAACAGGAATAGAGAAATCAGCATTCAGGGTAACTTCTTCCTGTTTATACCCACCGACATTAAAATCCATTTGTGGTATCTGGCCATTCACCAGACCGAGTGACGGATTAACTGTGTTATTCAGGAAGTAATCCAGTTCGTTTTCGCCATAACCGATGCTAATATCAAAGAAAGTACCGTTAGCCAGATCACCTTCCAATCCAGTACTAAAACTTAAATCAGTCTGATCACCATCAAGAAAGGGAGTAAATCCCGCAGGAAGTATTGTGTCATCAATCTCTCGAATAGCCGTTAAGCTTGAGTGGTTCGGGTTCCGGTAAAAAAAGCGGTAACGCCCTGATGTATCAGCATAACCCAAACGTGCATAGAACTTATTACCATTATCCAGGTTAACCCCGGAATTCAAAAAGAAACGAACGCTTTCGGTTTCTGGTCGCCCCCAACTTTGAGCAAAAGGTGCATCATCAAACGGTGAGTCCTGACCCACTCCTACAACACCTGAATCAATCAGTGCTTGTGCATCAGGACGTTGGATACCACGCGAAAGAGCATCGTTATCATTAGACTCAAGACTAAAATTTGCAAATCCATTATCTCCCAGAGCGATTCCTTTATTAAATGCAAATTTTATACTTTCTTCACCTTCATAAAACTGTCCATATTCAACTTGAAATTGTCCGCCCTCAGCAGCATCCTTCATCACAAAATTGATCACCCCGGCAATCGCATCAGAGCCGTATTGAGAAGCAGCACCGTCACGTAAAACTTCAACTCGCTGCACAGCTATCGAAGGAATCATACCAATATCAACACCATGTGCACCATTTCCTGCCGCAGGAGCAAAAAATTGTACCAGTGCAGAACGATGACGACGCTTACCGTTGACTAGCACCAGTGTTTGATCTGACGCAGTTCCTCTTAAAGAGGTAGGTCTAACAAACGCACTACCATCACCAGTAGCCGGAGTTGCTGTATAGCTAGGTATAACCGCTTTCAGGTTGTCAGTTAAATCGGCAGTACTACCCAGAGAACTCAAGATCTCATCAGAAATGATATCAACAGGTACAGTAGAGTCTGCAATAGTTCGAGTTTTCTGGCTACGTGAACCGACTATCTGGATAACCTGAGACTCTTGATCATCAGCTTCCTCTGAAGCTGCCAAAGCACTAAACGATGCCCCTCCCGTAGCAGCAATTGCTACAATGACTGCATTTAGTTTCCATTTAACTAACTTATCTTTATTGGATTTGTTATTTTTCATAGCTCGCCCCAAATTTAAATTATTGTCCTATTGATAATAAATACTTTATCGATGTGGTACTCTATATTCAACAAACTACTTTAAATAAAAATATATTTTCATAAAAATTATCAATTTACTCGAATTGTTGAGTATTTTATTGATATTTTTAGTATTAGTGAAAAATAATTGAAACCATCTTAGAGTTTATTATGAATCTGCCACCCGATAATTTTGAACAGCTAAGAGAACTTCTCATTTTATTGAGACGTGGTGAAATTGCTCTGAATGTTGGCCGAAAGAGTCTCCATGCACTAACGGTGATGGTTAATGATCCTGATTTGGTGGCAATCAATAATATCGTTGTATTAGCAAAAGAAACTCAAGTAAGCCCTGCTTCAATCACCAGAATAGCCAAGCTTTTAGGTTTTTCCGGCTTTATGCAATTCCAACAACTATTTAAACAACGGGCCAGGGTGCGTAGCGATTACTACAGCCAAAGGGTTAAATACCTGGTTGAGAGTAAGAATCCCAACCCAAAAGACATAATCAAACGCCAGCTAAAAAGCGCTGTTTTTAATGTCCAGCAATGCCTCAATAATATTGACGATTACTATTTACAAAAAGCGAAGCACTACCTCGCCAGGGCATCACGTGTATTTATATTCGGACACAAACAGTCTTCTGCTATTTCTGGTATTCTGAGATATGGGCTTTGCCTTATAAGGCAGGATGTCCACATGTTGACTCAACTTGAACATGGTATTGCAGTAGAACTTGGACAGCTGAGAAAGAGTGATCTGGTGGTTATTTTCAGTTCCTCTCCCTATTCAGCGCTTTCAATCGATATTGCTTCAATGGCGAAGAAAAAATCTTGTAAGGTACTGGTGATCACAGATTCAACCTTGTCTCCGTTAAATGATCATGCAACAATTTCAATCAACATTCCAACGGAAGGTCAATACTATATCAATAGCCTTGCAGCCAACTGTATATTGATTGAGAGCCTGTTAAGTTTAACAGCCATAGAGCTTGGTTCTTCTGCAATCGAAAAACTGGATCATCATGAATCTTTACTCACCCAGTTAAGTGTCAATACTTGAGTTAAATTTCTCTCCGATCTAAGCTTGTATTCAACCTTCTGGTTAACTCCAGAACAACTATATAATTAACAGATTGAAACGTCGATAATAATACCAGTGTATTTGTAGTACCCATGTTTCACCCGAGTATTGGCGATGATGTCATCCCCTGTTTTCCTGGCAAGGAATATTATATATTTAGCAATGTTCGCGGTGACTAGATTGATAATATTTTACCAATTTAATAGTGGTTGAAAAATTCCTTCTAATACTTCAGTAT
>CBDUHU010000154.1:0-7641 GCA_965366725.1 uncultured Kangiellaceae bacterium | reverse complement strand
GGCTCAACACGGAGAGCCGCACAAATAGCTGTACTGGATGGTTATTCTTATCCCGAGTTCAGGTTATTTAGTCAATCCATCATATAGCGAAATCAGATCAAGCTGCGTAGAATAAAAGGAAGTTTGTTGAATGATAGATTGTCGAGCATAGCTGGAGTTACAACAATGCAAACTAGAAACCTGTACTTAATAATACTGTCTTTAATCACAATCTTATTTTCTTCGATGGCAACATCTGACAACACCAAAGAACAGACAACCGTTCTAATCACCGGCGCAAATCGTGGAATAGGGTTAGCTTTGGCCAACCAATTCCAGAACCGGGGATATCATGTTATTGCAACCGCACGAGCGCCGCAAAAAGCCAATGAACTAAGAACATTGGGAGTCCAGATTATGCAACTGGATATCACCAACCAGCAAAGTATTGATAAGCTAACACAACAGCTAAATAAACAACCAATTGATATTCTTATAAATAATGCAGGTGTAGCAGGGCACAGTAGTCGCAGATTTGAAGATTTAAAAATAGATCGTTTAAAGCGTGTATTTGATATAAACAGTCTAGGCGCATTAAGAGTGACCCAGGCTCTATTACCAAACTTATTAAAGGGAACAGCTAAAACTGTTGCCAGTATTAGTAGCAGAATGGGAAGTATTGAAAATAATAACCAGGGAGGCGGATTGGCTTATCGTGCAAGCAAAACTGCACTCAATAGTTTTAACAAATCTCTTTCTATTGAATTTTCTGATCGTGGCTTCACATTTGTCGTGTTACATCCTGGTTGGGTGAGAACTGATATGACAAATGAGAACGCAACTTACTCTCCAACGGAAAGTGCTCAGAATTTATTTAAGGTCATTTCACAACTAACCACTAAGGACAATGGTCGTTTTTATGATCTGCATGGAAAACCTATCGCCTGGTGACCATATCAGTCTTGATTAAATCAATCTGGAATAATTAGCATGGACATTAATTCTCAAAATATCAATAAAGCCTTTAAAAAGTTAAGCCAATGTGAGTTTCTTGGACCAATTGTGAAACAGCATGGAAAGTGCACAATTAATCCGGCTAAAAGTGATCATTTTGATACTCTCATCACTTCAATTATATCTCAACAACTATCGGTTAAAGCAGCTTCAACAATTGAAGCAAGAGTAAGAACACTGGTAGGAAAACGTTTTAGGGCCAGTCAAATACTTAACACGCCAGTTAATGACTTACGAGCGGCAGGGCTTTCTGCAAGAAAAGTTGAATATGTACAAGGGATTTCTCAAGCAGTTAAAAACCGAAAACTTAATTTTAAACAACTTGAAACCGCTAATGATCAAGAAGTTGCCCAAAAACTCATAGAGCTTCGCGGTGTCGGTCAATGGACTGCTGAAATGTTTATGATTTTTTCACTTGGAAGAATTGATATATTTTCACCACTGGATGTTGGCTTACAACGAGGCATGAGAGTACTATTCGGTAATCTCGCCATTGACCTTAAAGCAATGGAAAAACTCGCTGAGCGTTGGCAACCATATCGCAGTATCGCCAGTTGGTATTTATGGAAAGTCGTGGACTAACCGACTTTCTCATTTTGAATCATAATAAACTTGCTTGATCCTGCGACAATAGCTCACCAATGTAGGATACCCACGAGCAGCCTGATTAAATTCATTTGAAAAATCTACCAGAATAAACTCCGCTAAAAAAGCAAAACAGGCAGCATCCAGCGAACTTGGTTTATCACCAAAAAAATAATTTTTATTTCCTAACAGCACAGATAATGCACTGAAAGATTGATGACAAATGTTCAATATTTCTTGTCGAGAATGACGGCCAAGTCCCTGCCCTTTAACACTACTTGCGACCTTTTTTCTGACCAGAGCGGGAACAAACCAACGTAACAACCAGGGCAACTTTCCAAAGAAAGTCCGTTTAAGGAGTGGCCAGGTGTCTTCACACAACCAACGGGAATAAACTAAACAAAAATAAAGATTTTCATCTAAAGATTTAGTGATCAGATACACTTGCGCTTGCTGCTCTTTTGACAAATCTGTATCAAGATCTCCATCAGGAAGTGTTTTAATATACTCAATTATCATTTGAGAATCGGCAATGATCTGATCATTAACTCGAATAAAAGGCAATTTACCCTTAGGTGCATTTTTCAAATTATCTCTTCTTGCTACCAGAGAGTACTCAACGCCAGCCATTCGCAGATAAGCATCAACCTTTAATACAAATGGACTCGGGTCAATCAACCCAAAATTAGCGCCAAAGCTATGTAATTGAATCATCTTATCTCCATTGTTCTCTATATTTAAAAATATCTTTTTTTATTGCCAACAAAACTGCTCTACTTTCCCCCAATATCTCCTACTATGCAAGTAGCAAATTTGATTCTACAGGCTCATTATGCCCGAGTACTCATGCCTGAAAAACAGACCACAAACCTGTGTTTGATATTTAAAACGCCATTTCGACGAAATATTTCGTAGATTATCGCGTAAATATTACACAAATGAGATATTTTGGGGAATATCACCTTTTTATTCTTTATTCAAAAGTCTATCATGAGAATAAGTTATCGTTTTTTTATCGATAAATAGCATATTATTGATCATCAATATCGATAGAGGGAGCTATGTGATGATAAGCAAAAAACTACTTCCTATAATTTTTGTTATTGCCCTGCTTAGTGGGACTTTGCTAACAGCTGTCTGGTTTATTTATGAACCAGCTTACGAGAGTTATAGCGCTGAACAAAAACAGCGACTACGCAATAGTGATTTCAAACAAAAGCTCAGAAAAAGCCCACTAGCGCAGACACCATCAGGTGCAGGCGAATACTATGCCAATAAGCGAGCCCCGCAAAACGGCGCGCAGGTTAACCCCAATAATTATGTTGATGCGATTCAACACAAACGCCAGTATTTAAAAAGCCAACGAGTGTTTGCAGCCACACCCTGGCAAAACCTCGGTCCAAAGACTGTTGGTGGCAGAACACGTAGCCTGGTATTTCATCCTGAAACCCCACAAATTATTTATGCCGCCGGGGTTTCAGGTGGTGTCTGGAAGTCTGGCAACTACGGCCTATCCTGGGAACCAATCGCCGATGATCTGGAAAATATTTCAGTCGTTACTCTGGCGATTGTCCCGAATGAACCCAATATTATTTTCGCAGGAACTGGTGAGGGAGTTTATGTCGGCCGTCCAATTGTCAGAAGTCGTGGCGTAGAAGGAAATGGGATCTTCCGTTCAATAGACGATGGGGCTAGCTGGCAGGCACTCAACTTTACCCTGAATAACCCGGATTTCCGCTTTGTTAATAAAATCAGAGTTGCTCAGGACGGAACATTATTTGCCGCAACTATCAAAGGTATCTGGCGATCAAATGATATTGGAGAAAGCTGGCAATTATTACTGGATCAAAGTGATAGAGTTGGTGGCTGCCATGAAGTTGAATTGCAACCTGGTAGTTCACCAAATCAGTTGCTTGTTTCCTGCGGTAGTTTTGAAAGTGCAGCAGTTTATAAGAGTGAAGATAATGGTGACTCCTGGCAGATAGTGCTTGCAGAACCTTTTCAGGGACGTACTACCATCGCATATGCCCCATCAAACCCTTCCAGGGTATATGCACTGTCAGCACAAAATCAATTTGGTTCTTCACCTTATGGTCTTAATGGACTCTATCGGTCCGAAGACGGTGGAGACAATTGGCTTCTTGTCAGTTCTCCAAACTCTGCTAACCGTAATAACCGGGCAATTTTATCAACTACCAATTATGTCTTTGATTGTTCCGGCAGCGGCCAATATCAAGACGGACGACTTGCCGGTGGAGGTTGGTATTACAACCTGATTGTGGTTGATCCAACCAATCAGGATCGGATCTGGACCGGCGGTCTGGATTTGTGGCGCTCTGATGATGGTGGTGAAAACTTTAAACTGGGTTCATTTTGGTGGGCCAATAACAATGACCCTAGCTTTATTCATGCAGATCACCACCTGCTTGTCTACCACCCCAACTATGATGGAGTGAATGAAAAAAGACTCTTTGCTACCAATGATGGTGGTATCTGGAATACCTCAAATTCTACCGACACTCTGGCAAGTAACAACTGTTTACCTAGTTCTAGCCAGGTTGACTGGAGGCCACTAAACAACAACTATGCGGTGACCCAGTTTTACCATGGTTCAGTTGCCAGAGATGGTAAAACCTTGATCGGTGGTTCTCAGGATAATGGCACCCAATGGCGGGCTAATGATGGTCGTTGGGAGCATATCAATGGGGGAGATGGCTCATACTCAGCGATTGATCCTGACGATCCCTCTACGGTATACGTATCATCCCAATACGCCAATCTGGTAAAAATTCAAATACGCGATGGCCAGAATTCAGCAGTTAATATCAGTGGCGACTTTGATAATCCCGGATTGTTCATTACCCCATTTTCCCTCGATCCTAACAACAGCAATCAACTATGGTTGGCTGGGCTCGCCTTGTGGCGTGGTGATAGTGACGGTCAAAACTGGGTAAAAGTAAGCAGGGACGAATATACCCAGAACTATATCGATGGTTTATCTGCTGTCGCAGTACAGCCCAATAATTCGAATCTGGTACTCCTTGGTGGCAGCGATGGTTATATTTATAGACATACTTCGGCATTAAGCGGAAACAGCTCTACGATCATGAGCAAAATAAAAATAGCCAGCGGATTTATTTCATCAATTAACTTTGACCGAAACAATCCAATGAAAGTTGTCGCAAGCGTATCAACTTTTGGCCAACTACATGCATGGCTAAGTGAAGACGCAGGACAAAGCTGGAACCCGATTGATCAGTTGGGAAGCGCAGGTTTACCAGACTTGCCAACACATGACATTGTCATTGCACCACATGATACAAACACACTGTATGCAGCAACAGACATAGGAGTTTATGTTTCTGAAAACAATGGAGTTGACTGGTTTCCACTTGCCACCGGAATGCCAAATGTACCAGTAGAAAAATTAGTCTACAATCGTTACGACTTAACCTCTAACTTATTTGCATTCACTTATGGTCGTGGCGCTTTCAAGTCTGAAATTAATGATGTTACTAATATTTCACCTGAAGCAATTCGAACAACCGAAAACCTCTCGGTCAATCAAAATGCAGCAATTAGCTATAATGTTGCGGTTCTGTTTAAAGATCAGAATGATGATCCACTCTCCTATTCGGCTGACGGGTTACCACCAGGTATTTCTCTACAACAGAACGGTCAACTGGAAGGATCAACAAGCTCAGCGGGCCTTTTTGTGACAACAATTATTGCCTCAGATGGAGAGCTGGAAGCACAAAGCGAACTTGCCATTAATATCATACCGGTGACTACCAGTAGTTCATCAGGAGGTGGCAGTTTGTTCTTTTTAGTCTGTTTTTTACTATTGCTAACTACAATTAAGTCATTAAAAGGGAAAGTAGTCATCAACGATATTTCAAATAAGGGATAACTTAGTTCAACTATGAATAAGGCCCTGATTAAAACAAAGACTACTCTATATTTTTACCTAAACTTTCCAGATCAGTAGCCTGTGCCCTGGTAATTTTATAAATTGATTTTATAAAACACTTGCGCTGAGGAAATTTGACAGAAAAAACTGAATCAAAGCGAGTCCGTAATCCACTACCAGAATCATTAATGCCTATCGTTTGTGAAAAGGCCAAATCATGGCAGCTATTGTTTAATAAAACCAGGTATGGTTTGCTTAATGCCGTTGAAATGATCAAGTGTTGACTATCAAGATAACGCCAGCCATAAAAGTGAAATACCTGAATACGCTCAAGAGACTCTAATTTATGTTGTTGAATAAACTCCGCGTATAACGCCGATTTATCACGGTTAACTGATGAATTGGAAATACAGCCGGAAATAAAGAATAAAAATATGAGTTTACATAATAATTTCTTCATAATAAGCGCCTTATTGCAAAATAGACAACCAAAGATATCCACTACTATTTTAGCACCGGATATCCCTGATAGTAATAAAAAGCGTTATACCAAAAAGAATACTTTAACGATAACTAACCGCACCGACCCAAATTTAATGGCAGTGCAAATTGTTTATTATAGTTGTTTTAGCACATAGTCAGCGCTGGACACTTCAAATTCTTTTGGCTTTTCAACCATTAAATTGGTGACCTTTCCATTCTCGATAATCATCGCAAAACGACAACAGCGTAACCCCATTCCAAAAGCAGAAGCATCCATTTCAAGACCGAGAGCTTTGGTTAAATCCGCACTTCCATCAGCCAACATAATAATTTTTTCCGCATGACTTGCACTTCCCCATGCTTTCATAACGAATGCATCGTTTACCGACATGCAAATAATCTGATCAACTCCTTTTTCAACTAGTGTATCAGCCTGAACAACGTAACCAGGTAAATGGGCTTGCGAACAAGTTGGAGTAAATGCTCCGGGTACACCAAATAGTACCGTCTTCCCCTTTCCCAATAATTCACCTGTACCAACTTCTTTAATTTCGTTATCGGTTACAATCTTTACATTGATATCAGGTACTAATTGGTTTATTTCGATTGGCATAAGTTATTCCTTACTATTGGTTAGACAAAAAAGCAGATGGTGAAGTATAGCTTCCTATCGTTGGACAATAACAATAGTTAATCTATTCATTATTGATTTAGTTTAACTATCAGTAAAGAACACAGCTTTGAACCGGTTTCTGAGTGAATGTTTACATAACAAAAATATGATTAATGACAACCTATTCGGTTTTCAGGTGACTATCAACCACCTGGATAATTTCATTGTGTATAACACCTTTTAGCATTCTGAACATTATGCCAAGCTGCAGATTCAACTCAAAGCATTGGTGATTAATTTCAATACTGCCATTTGCTCCCTTCCGTCGAAACCTGAGAAATTGTTCACTCTCCCATTCGGAACGAAATTCTAGCTTATCTTCAATATCTAAAATAATAGCATTAATTTTTTCTTTTAATTCATTTACCGGTAATTGATGAGTACGGCTTATTGTTATTTGTGACATTCTTTATTCATCCTCTGGATTTTTTTTCGCTGATACCGATTGAATATCACCAAACATATCACGCCTCTCATTCACTTCATCTGAAATCAATCTCATCGATTCTATTTTTTCATTGATTTCAGCCATTTTTTTATGTGTTTTCAAGTCTAAATCAAGTTTTCCCGCCATTACTTTAACCAATGGCTTTAAAGTACCTTCCAACATATCACTTAACTTTTCTAACTCATAAAAACGTTCTGACGATGCTGATAGTTTATTCACCTGACCAAGCTCAGCTGATATATTCTCAATAGCTGTGATAACTCTTACTAAGTTGTTCTCTTTAAGCGCAGAACTCTCACTCATGCTAGCCGCTTTCGAGTTTGTTTTTTCCTGTGCATGTTGTTTTGACATCTGCCGCCAGTCATTCACCCCAAGAACCAGATCATTCAATTGCATCACAATCTTTTTACCTGTGTCAGAATCATCCCCTCCTAACGACTTATTCCGTTTATAGTCTGACTTTATCTGTTGCCATCTGGACGATTGCTCAGTAGTCAGGGTTCCTCTAATTTCTGCAAGCTTCAACAAATTCGCCTCTGTACCATTGGT
>CBDUHU010000153.1:0-7782 GCA_965366725.1 uncultured Kangiellaceae bacterium | reverse complement strand
TACTGAGGCATAACAGATAATTAATATATCCTGATCAAATAAAGCTTAATAAAAAATCCGCAGTGAATATTGAACACTTCACTGCGGATTGGTTTGAATTATCTACTAGAGATAATTGTTTTGGCCTTTGTTACTTGCCTGCATTGCGCGCGACATGTATCAATGTGTCAACTGTCATTGGAGTTGGGCAGTTAACCACGTGAGGCGAGTTCAGGTTTTCAAAGTTATAGTTATTAGAACCCACATTAACTGGTGGTGGAAACTCAACAACTTCTAGCAATCCTTCTGCTCTCAATTGTTTTATCTCATCAAGTCCTTTAGCAACGCCAACACTATCGGTTGCCGGGCTTAACCAATGCGCAAATCCAATATGCCACATAGGGCTATAATCGTCTTCGGGCATAAAGTAGGACGGAACACCAACCTGGCTACCGAAAGGTCCACCGCCAAGTACTCCATTTCCATCAGCTGGTGTTGGAGGATAACTCGGACGAATTGGCGCAGGTGGCAAGAACTGAATTAATGGTACCGCAGCTGCTGCCAGGAACTGATGCTTAGGTACATAAGGCACACCCATTGCTCGTGATGGACCAAATGGATAGGTATCAAGAACAATATAATAAGGTAGGTAATCGCCTTCACCTGCCCAGGACTTGTGTAGCTTAATTGATACTGTAGGGTTGTCGCTTTCGGTATCCAGTGCAACCAGATGTCCTGATTCGTGTAATCCACCCCATGCGTTACCATTATACATACAAGTCGTATTCGGTGGTAAATCAGGGAAGCTCACACAAGACTCATCAATACGGTTATGTTCCCATGGCTCATCACCCCATTGGATAATAATGGCATTGAAAACAACTTCCTTGCCGTTGTAGTTTACGCGACGTAAAGGTGAGTATGTGTTGTTGTCATCTACATCAGGAATAGCATCAGGGTTTTCACCGCCCTCTGAGACTCTTAATGGTGGATTAGCCCAGATAGGGTTAGGTAAGTCACCATGGAAAGTCCATTGGCCGTCTGCCGACACTGTTGCTTCAGAAGTAGACGCCAATGGTGCTTTTTCCAGTGCTCCAGCCCAGGCCAGACCTAACTCGTCTGCCAGCTCTCTGTCACTAACATCATGTAGGAAGAAGAATACTTCTGTTTCATTGCCTTCATCATCAATATTAATACCTTTTGATAATGGGAATGTTGCAACACCACGCTCATTTGCTGGCTCAGGATCAGATAGAGCATCACCCAGTTCTTCATCTCTGATATTGTCAAGCTCCGTTATAACTGCACCGTCAACCCAGATTGAGACAGGGTCAAGAACAGGGCCAAACTCTCCAACAGCGTCACCGGTTCTTGCAGTTGGCAAGGCAACGGTATCAACATAGGTAACACCATCCCATGAAGGAATAGGCGTTGGCATCATTTTTACCTGGCCGGGGTTTTCAATATCCCAGCGTAATAACATCGCATGATCTTCGTGCTGAGTATTGTGACAGTGCTCCATATAGGTACCGGCAAACTCTCTGAAACGAAGTGCAATCTCTACGATGCTTCCACTATCAGGCTGAGGCCCAATACGGTAAACATCTTTACGTGCCCATTGTTCCCATTCTGGTGGCGCAACGCCTTCACGTCGAAGAATAATACCTTCTTCAAAATGGATATGAACAGGGTGGCTCCATGTACCACTATTGATTAGTCGCCATACTTCAAGTCCACCAGAGTTCTTGGTTGGTGCAGCTGATAAACGTCTTGGATCCATGGTAAAGCCTTTACCACCATCAGTTTCGATTACCCAGGGCTTATCATCAGTAGGCTGTCTTTCAAACTCGAAAGTACGATGAAGTGCATTGGCTAGCTCGTCTTCTGTTGGTCGGCGTATTGGGATCATTGTTTCCTTACCTGCAACATAATCTGCAGGGTCCATACTCAGATCTTCACCATCATATTTCTGAACTCGAAACTCAAGATACTTACCAACTACCGGATCACCATTTATCCAGCGATCCGCTGTGCCATCGCCGTTATCATCTTTAGTCATCGGAGCATAATCACCACTCAGGATGTCTTCTAATGGAATGACCTCATCGGTTGCTTGACCATTTTTATGTTGCAGCAGGTTAACAAAATAGAGCTTGTCACCTTCTTCAAATTTACTGAAGTCAACAATGATGTCATATCGCTCTGCAATACCGTGAGTTGGTAGCTCGCCATTTTCAAAATAAACGGTGTGTTCCATGATATTACCGTCGTTGGCAACCATGTGAAATGGAACGCGATTGCCGTCACCATCAACTAAGGCTGTTTTAAAGTAACGTGAAACAGAACCATTAAGTAGACGCAAACGATAACGACGTGCACGAACATCAATATAAGGCTTATATAACCAGTTAACGGTCATTACATCGCCAATGAAACCTTTGATGTTGAATGGGTTGAACCAAAGTTGGCCTTCTTCATCCCATGCTTTCTCGGCAAGTAGCAAGTTGATATCGTAATCTCGGTTACCCCAGTCCAAGTCAGTTCCACTTGGTAAACGTAAGTTAACACCGTCGTCGATACTTTCATTACCGCGATCAAGCGCACTGTAGTAGTTCATCATCGCAGCGTTTCCTTTGTAAACATTCTGCGCTGTGAAATCGAGCATATGATCATGGAACCAGTGAGTACTCATGGTTTCACGCCAATCACCTGGAACTTTGGTTATTCCGCCGTTCCCGTCAGGTGCACCTGCTCTAGGATCAGTTGCATCGGTATTGATACTATCGTGGCCTGCTAGAGGAATAGGCCAGCGATAATCATAAAACTGTCCAGGGAAGAAAAATGCGTTAGTGTAGCCATCACTTTCTGCTGGACTGTGACCGTTATGTTCATGGGTTGAGATTGTATGTATACCGAAACCACGGTTTGCAGATACATCAATCGGAAGCGCATTATAATGACGCATTACAACAGGCTCGCCATAACGTACTTTGAGTAGCTTTGGTGGTAACGTACCATCAAATGTCCAAAGTGTCTGAGGATCCTGAACAGGCATATTAGGGTGGAATTTAATATCAATACCCCGGGTGGTACCGTCGAAACCAGGACCGCCTACGGTATTATGGTAAAGACCGCCATCAGCAAATTCACCAAGACTATATCCATGATCTTGCTTAGCATCACGGAAACCAAGGTTTGTTCTTGCTCCAGTCATTGCGGTTTGAAAATAACTTTCTGGAGTAAACTCTTCCCAACGTTGGTGAGACCAACCTAATCCAGGGGGTCTTCCTTCAGCCGGTGGTGTTTCCAGATCACGTCCCAGATAGGATTCAATTTCTTCCTTCCATGGGTTTTCGTCAATGTCATTAGCGAACTTTGTTGGAATCGGCCAAATTTCCTGTGAAAGGAAATCTTCTAAATCACTGCCGTCTGGAATGCTCTGACTATCTTGAGGTGTGGGTAGTGATTCCCATTCGCTTGGTTTAGATGCTTCCAGATCAAGCGGACCTGCACCAAACTCTTCAAAACGCAACATTTTCTGAGTAAAAGGTTGGGCGTTATATAAAGGACTGGGAGCACCATTAGTTGGTACATTAAAGACCCCATTGTCTCTTTGTTCATCTGCTGGTAACACGTTGGCAATTGCAGCATCTGCGCCTGTCCCTGTTGTGCCTCCTTCAAATGCCCCTTCATTGGCTTCATGCAGACCTTCTGGTAAATCACCGAAGGCTGGGCCAGTAAGCTGAGAGGGATCTTCAACAACTATGGGTGGCGGTGCAGGGGGCGGTGGTGGTGGATCATCGTCATCATCAAGAAAATCACACGCGGTACTCGTCACTACGAGCGTTGATATACAGGCTATCCTCACTGCCGACGTGAGTCGATTATGAAGAAAGTCTGAAATATTCCTCGGAAATGAAATCATACAGGCTCCTTTTTATACTAAATAATTCCAGGTTAATTTAAAGTTCGGGTGTAAAAATTGTTTATTGTCGTTATTATTTTTGTTTGAGTCGGAGTGCTTAGTTTTATTTTTAATAACGCACGAACCAACATGTTGAACAAATGCTTGTTTTTATTGGCGGTAGAAAATAAATTTTCTTGAGTTGTCAGTAGTATTGTTAAGGAATGATTGTTCCTAGATTTAATACCTATATACTTTTTACCAAGCTGTGGCACTTGCCGTTCTTCCATTTTGGACACATACAACTGTTGGAGAAATCAGAGAGTAGATTAAATTTGTAGCTTAAGCAAGACATCAAGAGTTGGATTGATTTCTAAATTAATAACAAAAAAATCAGATAGTTAACTTTTTTTTTGCAGATGCAATAAAGTGTACAATATCTTAAGCCTTTGTGTCACTCAATGTCACATGATGTCCTCTCGTTGCGCTTGAAAATCGTACCTGAAAAAAGCTAGTGGTCTAAAGATTTTGGCATATTAAAATTTTTTAATGGGTGGTTAAAATTTTCTATAATTAACTCAAAGAGGTTAAATTAATATTAAATCTGGTTCTTATGCACAAGCTGAAAGCAGACAACAGTCATAATCAACTGTCGTCTGAATCTTGTTTTGTTAGCTGAATGCATTGACGAAAATTGGGAAAATATAGTAGTCAATCAGACGGCTGACAAATAATAAGCCAAGCAAAGCAATAAAGGGGGAAAAGTCAAACCCACTTGATTGGGGAAGCAATTTTCTACATTTTGATAGCAAGGGTTCGGTCAGTTGCCCAATAACAGCGATTATCGGATTATACCCGCCAGTCATAAACCAACTTAGAATTGCTCTAATAAAAATCAAAAACATAAATAAGTCGAAGCAACCGCCAATGACCATAAAGACAGGATAGATTAGCAGCTGAGCTAATTGAAAGTCGTTGATGTTTCCGCTTAATAATTGTACTAACAGGATACTGGTAATTGATAGTAGCCAGGCAAGAACAAGTGAGGATATGTCAAGCCCGCCCAATCCGGGGACTACTTTGCGAACAGGCTTAATCAGGGGATCAGTCGCTTTCACTACAAATTGAGACAGAGGATTATAAAAATCCGCGCGGAAATACTGCAAAAAAAATCGTAGTAACACAATATCAATATAAATATTAATGATTATTGAAACTAATTCAGCAAAAGGATTCATTCGGGCTTCCTGTTTTAATTAATTGCGGCATGGCCATGCATTTATTCGGGTTATTTTTCTGCAAGTAGTTTTCCTCGTTCGATTGATGCGATCACTGCCTGTTTGACGATGTTGCTGAACTGGTTATTATTAAAGCTATTGATAGCCGCTTCTGTGGTACCACCCGGAGAAGTAACTTCTTTTCTCAATTGTTCTAGTGGCTTGTCTGCACACTCCTGAGCCAGTTGTGCTGCTCCGGAAACTGCCTGGGTGACCAGGCTAAAGGCATCTTTTTGCGCCAGCCCTGAAGTAACTGCCTGTTCGACCATTGCCTGCATCAACAAAAATATGTACGCGGGAGAGCTTCCAGATATTGCGGTAACGATATCCATATGTTGTTCTTCGCTAATCCAGGTGGATACACCAAATGAGTCAAAAATTTTACTTGCTATAATCTTTTGTTGTTCTGTAACTCTCGGTGTTGCGTACAGTCCGCTTGCTCCCTGACCGATTAGCGACGGTGTATTTGGCATGCTTCTGATTAATGGTGGCTTCTGTTTTAAGGCTTCTTCAATTTTCGCGGTGTTGTAGCCCGCAGCAATAGAAATGACTAATTTATCGGTTAAGTCGTTGTTTGCTATTAGCGCGCAGACTTCAGTTAGCTTCTGTGGTTTAACCGATAAGACTAAAATATCACTAAACCTGGTAGCTTCATTATTATCTATAGTAATTTTAACCGGGTATCTGGATTGCAACGCATCAAGTTTTGCTGTCGAAGGATTACTGACAATGATGTTTTCACAGGGCCAACCTGAACTAACCAGACCGCCAATGATTGCGGTTGCCATATTTCCACACCCGATAAATGCAATCTTTTGACAGCTTTCTGATTCCAGTTGTCTGGTATAATTAATCTGAGCAGATGTCATAGGTGATTAACGCCTCTTGGGCCAAAAATGTCTGTTCCAATTCTTACCATACTAGTACCCATAGCAATGGCTGCTCTAATATCTGAACTCATGCCCATGGATAAAGTATCCATTGTTGGAAAGTTTTGTTTAAGTCTTTCATATTCATCTGCCACCTGGCTAAACTGTGCGGCTTGTTGCTCAAATAATGATTGTTTGGGCGGGATAACCATTATCCCACGTAAACATATATTGGGGAGAGCGTTGGCAAATGCAAGTAGCGAATCAATCTGATTGAGGCTAACTCCCTTTTTTTGAGGCTCATCAAACAAGTTTGCCTGTATACAGAGGTTTAACGGTGCCAAATGCGTAGGTCTTTGGGCATTTAACCGATCAACTATTTTCTCCCTGTCGGCACTTTGTACCCAATGAAATGACTCGGCGATAGGTCGAGTTTTATTACTTTGTATCGGCCCAATAAAATGCCATGTCATTGGCAAATGTTCTGTTGCCTTAATTTTGACCAGGGCTTCTTGCAGGTAACTTTCGCCAAATTCTGTGATCCCACTCGCATATGCTTCTTGAATTGCACTTACTGGATGTGTTTTACTGACTGCAAGTAGTCTGATCTGGCTTGGCTTTCGGCTAAATTCTGTACAGTATTGTTTGATATTTAATCTAACTTGTTGAATTTGTTCTGCTATATTCATAGAGGTGCTTTCTAAAGCGTTTTCTGAGGTTTTTACTACCCAGTTATGCAAACTTAGAGTTCACAGTTAACGGGGTTTAAGCAACAAAAAACGTAAAAGTATTAATACGTTGTAAGATCCGCTACTATTTTAGCATCTAATAAAATAAATTGTTGGGGAATTCTCTCGATGGATATAACCGAATTACTTGCTTTTAGTGTAAAGAATAAAGCGTCCGACTTGCACTTGTCTGCGGGTTTACCACCAATGATCAGGGTTGACGGTGATGTTCGGCGTATTAACGTACCGCCGATGGACCATAAAATGGTTCATAGTCTGGTTTACGATATAATGAACGACAAGCAGCGTAAAGATTTTGAAGAGTTCTTTGAAACTGATTTCTCCTTTGAGTTACCCGGTATTGCGCGCTTCAGGGTTAATGCTTTTAATCAAAATAGAGGGGCTGCTGCGGTATTTCGTACAATCCCTTCTCAGGTGCTTACCCTGGAAGAGTTGGGTGCTCCCAATAGTTTTAAAGAAATGTGTATGCATCCCAGAGGCTTAGTACTTGTGACCGGACCAACTGGTTCAGGGAAAAGTACTACTTTGGCGGCAATGATCGATTACATTAATGATAATCACTACGGTCATGTTCTGACTATTGAAGATCCGATTGAATTTGTTCATGAAAGTAAAAAATGCTTGATGAATCAACGAGAGGTTCATCGTGATACTTTGGGCTTTAGTGAAGCGCTGCGTTCAGCCTTACGAGAAGATCCTGATATTATACTGGTTGGTGAGATGCGTGATCTGGAAACCATCAGGTTGGCACTGACTGCGGCAGAAACAGGGCATTTAGTTTTTGGAACTTTGCATACATCGTCTGCGGCAAAAACAATTGACCGAATTGTTGACGTGTTTCCAGCAGCAGAAAAAGATATGACCCGGTCGATGTTATCAGAGTCATTAATGGCGGTTATTTCTCAGACATTAATGAAAAAAACCGGTGGCGGCAGAATTGCAGCGCATGAGATTATGATTGGTACACCGGCAATTAGAAATCTGATTCGAGAAGATAAAGTAGC
>CBDUHU010000152.1:0-7788 GCA_965366725.1 uncultured Kangiellaceae bacterium | reverse complement strand
TTGTCAGCAAGTTCAAATTTACAATACCCCATCAGAATCACTAACAAAATGATCCCAAAATCAAAATAGCAGCCATTCCATGTAAAAATGCCCAGAATTAACACCAATTCCCGAGCACAAAAATCCCCTCAAAATCCCCCCAAAAGGTCAATTTTTAACCTGCTTTTAGCCCTCACTTCAGGTATAATCCGCCCTCTTTTTTACCCATCAAGCCAATTTGTAGAAACAATGACCGTAAAGACTCATAAGCCCAAACAAACCACCACCCTCGAAACACCGAAAAAAGTCCTCGCAGAAAATGCCAGTGACCTGCCTGAAAACCCGGAAAATAGCGGTGGACGAATCGGATTTATCAGTCTTGGCTGCCCTAAAAATCTAGTAGATTCAGAGCGGATACTCACCCAACTAAGAACTGAAGGCTACGATGTGGTTCCCAGCTATGACGACGCCGACCTGGTTATCGTCAACACTTGCGGGTTTATTGATAGCGCAGTACAGGAATCTCTGGATACCATAGGCGAAGCAATCAGCGAAAATGGCAAAGTACTGGTCACCGGCTGCCTCGGAAGTAAAGAAGACGAAATCCGTGAAATCCATCCGAAAGTACTCGGAATTACCGGCGCCCATGCTTACGATGAAGTATTAACCCAGGTTCACCAGCATGTAAAAAAACCAGCTCACGACCCCTTTACCCATCTGGTTCCAGACCACGGCGTTAAACTAACCCCAAAGCACTTCGCCTACCTGAAAATATCCGAAGGCTGTAACCACCGTTGTACTTTTTGCATCATTCCATCAATGCGAGGCGATCTGGTATCCCGACCGATTGGTGAAGTACTTAGCGAAGCGCAACGGCTGGCAAAAGCCGGAGTTAAAGAATTACTGGTAATCTCACAGGACACATCAGCTTATGGTGTAGACACCAAATACCGAACAGGTTTTTGGGAAGGAATGCCAGTAAAAACCCGAATGCTTGAAATGTGCCAACAACTGGCCAAAATGGACGTATGGGTCAGACTCCACTATGTCTACCCTTACCCGCATGTAGATGATGTGATCCCATTAATGGCTGAAGGTAAAATATTGCCTTATCTGGACATCCCGTTTCAACATGCCAGCCCGCGTATTCTAAAACTAATGAAGCGACCGGGAAACATTGATAAGACCCTTGAAAGAATTTTAAAATGGCGAGAAATCTGTCCAGAGCTAGTCATTCGTTCAACCTTTATCGTCGGCTTCCCCGGCGAAACAGAAGAAGAATTTGAATCGCTGCTAGAATTTCTACGTCAGGCACAACTTGATCGTGTTGGCTGTTTTAAATATTCCCCAGTTGAAGGCGCCACCGCCAATGAACTTCCCGAACCGGTTGATGAAACAGTCAAAGAAGAACGGTTAGCACGTTTTATGGCAGTTCAGGCAGAAATTAGTGCCGCCAAGTTAAAACAGAAAATTGGCAAAGAGTACCAGATTATCATTGATGAAATAGGCCCGGATGGTGCAATCGGAAGAACCTATGCCGATGCCCCTGAAATCGATGGTGTAGTGCATTTGACTGATCAGTTTGATGTCGAACCCGGTCAACGAGTATGGGTACAGATTATCCATTCTGACGAACATGATTTATGGGGAGTAATGGTTGACGAGTAACAACCTGAATGGCTGTTACTTTACTCCAGACAAACCGATGTCAGAAATCATATTAGCAACACTCAATGCAACTTATATTCATGCCAGCCTTGGCTTACGGTATCTTTATGCCAATTTAGGCGAGTTACAAAGTTGCACCGAAATTAAAGAGTTCACAATAAAAACCAGAGCACTGGACATTGTTGAACAACTGCTGGAAACCAACCCTAAAATTATCGGCTTTGGCGTCTATATCTGGAATAGCGTAGAAACCGAAGCTGTCGTCAGCCAGATAAAAGCGGTCGCACCTGAAATAAAAATTATTTTAGGTGGCCCAGAAGTCAGTTATGAAACAGAATCGCAATCAATTTTCCAGTTTGTCGACTATGTAGTCACAGGACCAGCGGATCTAAGTTTTCAAAAACTCTGCACTGAAATTCTTGAGGATAATGCACCATCACAAAAAGTCCTCAAATCAAAACCTGTTGACTTAAAAGACTTACAACTTCCGTATCAATATTTCACTGACGAAGACTTAACTAAAAGATTACTTTATGTTGAAGCTTCGCGAGGCTGCCCTTTTAAATGTGAATTTTGTCTCTCTGCATTAGATGAAAACGCCTATCCGTTTGAACTACAGAGATTCCTCGAACAGATGGATATTCTGTACCAACGAGGCGCACGAAACTTCAAATTTATCGATCGCACATTTAATTTAAAAATCACTACTACTTTAGCCATTCTTGATTTTTTCCTTGAACGAATGGATGATGAACTATACCTGCATTTTGAGTTAATTCCCGATCATCTACCTGAAAAATTGAGAGATTCACTAGCCAGATTTCCTGATCATCGTCTACAATTTGAAATCGGTATCCAGACATTTAATAAGGAAGTTCAAGCGCATATTAGCCGTCGTCAAAAAAACCAGAAATCGAAAGAAAATATTATCTGGCTAAAACAAAAAACCACTGCACACTTGCATGCTGATTTGATTTTCGGACTGCCCGGCGAAACACTAGAGTCATTTGAAAAGAGTTTTGATGAGCTATACGCCTGCAAACCTCATGAAATTCAAATGGGCATTCTAAAACGTTTAAGAGGCAGCCCAATTATCAGACACACCGAAGCGTTTGATCTGCGCTTTAATCCATTGCCACCATTTAATATTCTAAGCACAGATCGAATTTGTTTTAATACAATGCAACGAGTTAATCGTTTTGCCCGGTATTGGGATATGATAGGTAATTCAGGACGCTTCAAACATGTGCTGCCCGAATTATTGGTCGAAAAACCATTTAGCGAATTTCTTGCACTAACCGACTGGATTTTTTCAAAAACAGGGCAAACACATAAAATAAATCTAAAAAAACTATACGAACTTGTGGCTCAAGCGGTTGAAGCACTGTTTCCAGACAGACATGATCGTATCGTACAAGCACTCGAATTAGACTATCAGAAGTCAAAATTGAAGGGATCATTTAAAGGTCTACAATTGGTTGCACATAACCAGCAGGTAGAAGCTTCTGTGCATCGTGCAAACTTACGCCAGCAACGGCATCGCTAGTAATATTTTTGAACTAGACTTACCACTAATCAGCATTTAATAAATGCTGGATTTTATCCAGTAAAGCTTGGGAAGAATAAGGTTTTCTCAGTAGATTTTTTTGTAAACTGTCATCACTGCATTCTATGTGTCGGTCATCAGTATACCCACTCACTAATTGAATTTTAACACCAGGATAGTTTGCCTGTATTTTCTCTGCTAGCTCAAAGCCGTCCATTGCAGGCATAATGACATCAGATAACACTAAGTCAATGGTTTCACTTTCAAGAATTTTTAAGGCCTTTTCAGCATTCTCAGCAGCAAATACCTGATAGTGATTCGCTTTAAGAATTTCACAACTCAAATTCAACAAATCAACTTCATCATCAACCACCAGAATACGTTCCTGTCGATTACGAAATTTCTTCGGTTTGATTATTTGCGGTTGAATCGTATTTTCGGTCAATAAATAGCGGGGAAAATAAAGTACAAAACGAGTTCCATTAACTTGATCTGAGTAAACTTTTATTGCCCCCTTATTACGTTCAACAAAACCATAAACCTGACTTAATCCCAACCCTGTTCCCTTTTCACCTTTTGTCGAAAAAAATGGGTCGAAAACTCGCTCCTTTGTTTCTTCATTCATACCGCATCCATTATCGCTAATACTCAACATGATGCAGTCCCCTTCAGAGTCAAGTCCAAGTAATCTGGCTTCCATCTGATCGATATACTGGTTATCCGTTTTGATTCTAATCACCCCTCCTTCTTTAATAGCGTGCATCGCGTTAATAACCATATTAAGAATGGCGTCTTCCATATCAGCACTACTTAACCGGGTCATCCACAAATTATTATTTAACTCAAATTCCAGATTAACTCTTACAGTTAACATCTTTTCCAGCATATGCCGCATCTCAATGAGTAGTTCATTAAGATTAAACGCTTCCGCATCTGTACTTTCCTGTTTAGAAAAATTCAGTAACTTTTTCGCCAACTTTGCACCTCGCTGGCCTGCGCGATTAATATTACTAGCGTATTTAGCTAGTTTGGGTTGGGTTACCAAAGCACTTTCTAATAGCTCACCATATCCCATAATAACGCCAAGTATATTATTATAATCGTGGGCCACACCACCGGAAAGTTTACCCAGGGCATCCATTTTCTGACTGCGACGTAACTGCTGCTCTTGCTGTTTAACATAAGTTAAGTCAGTACAGGAGCCTATAAAACGTCTTTTACCCTCTGCGCTTTTTGGAAGCTCGGCAACAAACAAACGCATAGCAAAAACTTGTTGTTGCTTATTCAACCCTCTAACTTCCCTCCCTCGACCAATAATACTAGCTTCATTGGTCTGAATATATTGTCGGATAAAATCATCATGTTGCCCGGCAAAAGATTCAGGCATTAGACATTTGATATTTTTACCGATCACTTCATCATTTTGATAACCAAATAGACTCTCGGCTGCTTTATTAAAGCTCAGGATGGTTCCGCGTTCATCGATACTAATCACAGACTCAGCCATATAGTCTAACATTTCGCGAAGTTCTCTTTCCTTGCTTTGAAGCGCTGCTTCCGCAGCTTCGCGAGCCTTAGTCATATTGATAATTCCAGAAGTCATAATATCCAACTCTTCAATTCCAGTCAGATTTAAGGAAAGTCGATAGTTACCTCTGGCAACTTGTTCTATTGCCAGACAGGCATTTTGAATAGGTCTTAAAGTCTTTCTGAACACATACAGCATCGCTGGAACAAATATAGCAATGCCTGCTAATGTAATCGCAATTATATAAATAAGACGGTTAATTATTGGCTGGACAATTTCGTCTTCAGAAACTTCTGACACTAATGTCCAATTGAGTCTGGTTATAGAAGTAATCACACCAAATACAGATGCATTATTAATTCCCAGATAAGCTTTTTCCTTTGGCCACTGCTCACCGATTAATGCCGAGCGCGTCACCGCCATATGGGTCATCAGATCTCCCGGCTGATAACCACCGCCATCTAATTTTGTAATCAGTGCCCCGCGGCGATCTAGTATATAATTCGTGGTCGCTTTTTCACTCATAATTCCCTTTTTATTTTCATCCATTGGCCATAATCTATCTACGTCGATGATCGCAATCAAAACCGCTTTGGTTGGATTGCCTATAGGAACCGCAATACTAAAAGCAAAATAATCATCATGTTTTTTTGGCGAACCAATATATTGTCTTCCAGCAAAAGGAACAACGATTTCGGGAATTTCAAACTCATTTGAAAACCCCCAATGAGTGGCCACAGCCTGGAGTTGATGTTGTGCTAAAACTTCTTCTCCGGTAACACCTAATGCCAGATCAATTGCGTAAATAACTTTACCCACATTTGTCATTATCATTACTTCACGAACGGCTGGTTCACGGGATATAACAAAACGCAGTAATTTGTTCATTTCCTTTTTAACTTCAAATCGAGCATCCTGTTCAATTAACAATGCAAGAGGATCACTTTTATTTTGAAGTAAAGTCTTAAAACGGAGAATTTCAGAATCCACATGAGTACGTAATAGCTCATGCTTGTGACGCTCAACCATCAGAGCGGAGTTTAACTGATTATCAAAACTGAATTGAGCATACCAAAAAATGACTAATGCTATGGGAACAACAACAGCAAATAATATGAGCATCGTCCATATCTGCTTAAGTGAAAAACTAACTTTCATCAGTCAACTAATTAGATTTTAGTGTTTGCTCTGCGATTTGAACAAACCGCATATCAAAATAATCATTGGGAATATTTTCAGGTACAGCACTCCACAATTTCATTTCTACTAATTTTTGTGCCGTTAATCGAATATCATCCTCAATCACTAGCATATCGTCGTATGAAATCCAGTCGGCCGGAGTGGTCAGCACCTTTTCAAATACGGCGGCCTGTGCTCCGGTATAATCCTCCCCCATAATCGCAGCCTCGTGTGGGTTGTTTTCAATATATTTTCCGGCTTTTACCAGTTGATTGATTAACTCCTGAAGCTTTTCCGGTTGTTGCCGAATAAACTCGTCAGATGCGAGAAAAACATGATCCATATGGTCTTTCCATATTTGCGGAGAAATTGCCGCCATCCAACCGACACCTAAACTAATTGATCGGTTTCCTTCAGGCTCTCCAACAACAAATCCGTCAATCTCGCCATTTCTCATAGAATTGATCATATCCCTTGGTGGCATCCCCAAAACCTTAACATTATCTCTTGAAACACCATGCTGCTTAAGCAATGTATGTAATAAAACATGGTGCTGAGAATAAATATGAGGGACCGCAATGATCGACTTCTGATGTTTAAGACTCTCAATTGAGCTAATTTTATTCGATAGAACAAAGCCATTTCCATTTCTGTCTGCCATTAAAACAATCTTGCCGGGAAAGCCCTGATGGATTAAGTTCATTGCCAGCGGGGACAAAATGAAAGTACCGGCTAGCTTACCGGACTTCATATCACTGATAACATCATTCCAATCATGATTTTGAACGGTATTTAATTTGAAAGTTTTTAGCTGTTCCTGATACTTCTTTTCAACTATTGCCAATGGTAAATGACCACCACAGATCAAACGACCGATATTAACCCTTTCAAGGACGTTTTTCTGTGTGTTTTCAGACTGTTGATTGGTTGATTGTTCACAAGCATTAAGTAGCAGCAGGGCAATAATCATCAATAAACCAATAGAGCGTTTTTTTATGGCAGATTGAGAAAAATACATTGTAGCTTCCTTACGATTGATAGAACCGTGCAGGTACGAAAGAAAAAGTTGTTGCTGTCACAATAATAGTTCATAAACCGGATTTTAGCTGTTTATGTTACAATTAATCTGGCTCCGCGTGAAAATCTATGTAATCATTCTTATTCGCATATCAAAGTCGAAATTAACGATTACAGATTTATTATTAGTCTGGATCCCGACTATATCCAGGCGACAAACGACATACAATTTATCAGACACAATCCATTTATATAGAATTATTTATGACCCAACTACAACAACTCAAGGAAGCTTTTTATTACGCGCCCTTTTCAGTTACTTTACTTCGCAAAAATTCACTTCGCTGGCTTTTTATTTATCTGATATCAGGATTGACCATTTTTTCTATTTTTATCTGGATTATGTTATCCAATCAGGAAAATATTAAAAATGCATTATTAACTTATTTTTTTCCGCACTCCTGGCATGAAACTTCAGAAAAATTAGCTAATTTTTTCTTTGAATCTCAGGCAAAAACGGTTTTAAGTAATATGATCCTTGCAGGCTCATTAGTCGTTGCATCGATGTTTTTATTTCCTATTAAGGAAAAATTTTCAGCGGAATTTGAGAAAGACGCCGGTTATAAAAATGGACGAACAAAAGAATTCCCGCTCATCTATCAGGCATGGGAAGAAGTTAAATTATTTTTACTTTATCTAACAGCCCAGTCTGTTATTTTATGGATAGGCTATTACCCCTATTCCTGGGCTACCTGGACTTCAATTGTATTGAGCTATCTATTTTTATTTTTTACATTTGGACTGGATTTTATTTCACCAACTTTTCAAAGACACAGAAAAAAATATACGTTAATTTTGAAGGGACTATTGC
>CBDUHU010000151.1:0-7820 GCA_965366725.1 uncultured Kangiellaceae bacterium | reverse complement strand
TATTGTTAAGAAAATCTCTTAACTGACTAATCTGCTCAGTTAGCTGTTCGCTCGTTCTGGCTGATATAACAATAGCGACAGGTTCGCCGGTTGAAGCTTCTTGCTTCATATTTCCTGAATACTCTTCAAGTATTATATGAGCATTAGATCCCCCGGCACCGAAGCTGCTGATGCCTGCTCTGCGTGGTTGAGAGACTCCATCTATTTCAGTTTTTTCCCAGTGCTTATTTTCTTCTACCAGATAGAATGGGCTATCTTCAAGATGAATTTGACTGTTGGTGGGTGTTGAATTGATCGTACGAGGTAAGTACTGATGCTTAAAACATAATAGCACCTTGATTACACCAGCCACGCCTGCTGCAGTTTCCAGGTGCCCGATATTACTTTTAACCGAGCCTAAACCACAATGAGCATTTTCAGGTTTGGCTAAACCATAATGTTGATAAATTGTATTAAAAGCTCTTTTTAGACCATTAATCTCAATTGGGTCACCTAGCGCAGTCCCCGTTCCGTGGCATTCAATATATCCAATCGTTCGCGGATCAACTTTCGCGGACAACATCGCATCTTCAATCAATTGTGCCTGAAGTTTCGGGTTTGGTGCGGTTAACGAATTGGCCTTGCCTCCGTGATTTTCGGATGAGCCACGAATAACAGCCTGTATCATATCTCCATCGCGTTCCGCGTCGGATAATTTCTTTAGTAAGACAGCAGCAACTCCTTCACCTCTTACATAACCATTTGCCGCGCTTGAGAAAGTTTTACATTGACCATCTTCTGATAGCATTCCCGCTTTAGAATAGAGAAGATGCATTTTGGGGGTTAACATCAGGTTTGAACCACCAGCAAGCATCATTTCACAATCGTCGTGGCGAATTGACTGGATCGCACGATGAATCGCTATTAATGAGGAAGAACAGGCAGTATCAATCACTTCACTGGGACCGGTAAAACCAAATAGATAAGATAACCGGTTAGCACCAAACAGATGCATCAGCCCGCTCATCTGGAGAACATCATAACTTGAAGAGTTCTCAGCAATTAACTCTGCATAATCATTCAAGTTAATGCCTAAAATAACGCCGATTTTTCTACCATTCAACGCATTTGGGTTATATCCTGCTGCTTCAAAAAGTTCCCAGCTACACTGAAGAAACTGACGGTGTTGTGGATCCATTAACTCAGCTTCTTTAGGACTCATTCGAAAAAATAGCGGGTCGAATAAATCGACACCATCAATAAATCCACCCTTATTAACTTTAGTCTTATCCCCTTCCGACGGTAAACCATAAATTGCTTGCCAATCCCATCGTTGCGCAGGAATTTCGGATATACATAGTTTCCCTGCACATAGATTATTCCAGAAATCTTCCATATTGAGAGAGTCTGGAAAATAACCATGGGCACCGATAATAGCAATCGATTGTTCTGTGTTATTTTTGTTAGAAGGTGATATCTCCCTACTCATTCCCGATAATGGTTTAGCAGCAACAAACTTTCTAGCCTTTTTCCATTGTGAAATCTGTGCATCTGACAAACGCGGAATTTCACTTTCAATAGTTCCACTGTCATTAGTTAAGGGAGCATCGACCTGCTCTTCAATGGGCTTGTCTGAGTCTTTCTCAAGGGATAAAACCAGATAATCTGTTAACTCTCTTAAAGAAGCATGCTCAAAAAATATAGTCGGCTCTAGCGAAAGTCCCCAGTGCTGGTTGATTCTTTTAATAAAATCAACAATCAATATTGAGTCAAGTGGATAATCTCTTAACGGTGTGACTAATCCGATTTCGTCACTAGTTAACAAAGTTGTATTTGAGAAAAGCTCGATCAACTTACGACTAACCACTGACGAATCTAAATTTTTAGATCCTTCTGACTTCATAAAGAAATTTCCTCTACTAGTTCATTTTCCTCACTATCTTGCAGTGGTGCGTTAGATTCAATGCGATAATCTGACGCCTTAAAATTCTTAGTCAGACTTTCATATTCTCTGTAGCACCCGGGAAATGTACTGATATTAATATTGTCCTGATTGTGATAATAGGAAGCACTGTTAGCCGAAGACTGTGCATAAGCTTCGGAAACAGTTTGATTTTTCTCAGCAATCCAACGTGAGTAGTCTTCCAATATTTCTTGCTTCACTTCAATCTCATCGAATGGTTTATCCATAAATTGCTGCATAATCTGGGCGATATAGTTAACCTGGCTTTCAACATAAAAAGTCACTGCTGTTGCATTGGTATTTGTATTGGGGCCATAAAGGAAAAATAAGTTAGGACAACCTTTAGTCGAAATACCAAGATAGGTATCCGGCTTTTCAGACCAGACGGTTGAAAGAGGAACGCTATCACTACCGACTATTTCATAGGGAGGTATCAAGTTATTCAACTTAAAACCAGTAGCTAAAATCACGCCATCAACATCATATTCCTGATCATTTGAAATAATACTATTCTCTGTAAACAGCTCAACGCTTCCTTCAATTAATTTAACGTTAGACTCTCTAATTGCCTGATGATAAGTATCCGATGCCAGCGGTCTGGAACATCCAGTGGGATAATCAGGACGCATTCCCTTCTCAACCATCCAGTCATAATATTTTTCATACTCATCGAAATCAGAAATGCTGGACTGGGCATAAAACTCCCTCACTTTTGAATTTTCTTCATAGGGATCAAAATCAGGATAACTATCTAATAGGCTTCTATACTGATCTTGAGAGTCGATAAATTGTTGACGTACCTGTTGCCAGAATTCATGATCAGCAATCATTTTTTTAATTGTAATTGGAGAGTACTTTACGCGTGGATAAACATATTTTGAACTACGCGCAAAAACCAGTAACTCTGCAACCTTTGGCTGCAACGCTTGAACAATCTGGAGGGTAGTCGCTGCATTTCCTATAATTGCAATTTTTTTACCATCTACATCCATTGTTTCCGGATATTCAGCTGAATGAACCAGCTTTTTTGAAAAACTATCCATTCCTTCTATCGCAGGAAAAGCAGGTGTATTTAGCTGTCCAGTAGCGTTAACCAGAAATCGTGTATGGAACTCGTCACCATTTTCCAATACAAGTTCCCAGCCACTAGTTTCTTTGTTAAATTTTGCAGTCCTCACTGTCGCGTTAAAACGAATATTACTACCAATTTCATATTTATTAACACAATGCTGATAGTAAGCTAGTATTTCCGGCTGCTTAGGCCATGCTTCACCTTGAAACAACTCAAATGAATAACAATAAGCAAACATCGGTGTATCACAACCACAACCAGGATAGCGATTCTCATTCCAGGTGCCCGATACCTCATTAGACTTTTCGAGTATCAAGAAATCAATTCCCATTTTCTTGAGTGTTATTCCCATGCAAATTCCCGAAAGCCCGGCACCAACAATGATTACTGTACTTGAATTAATTTTTTTCATGGTAAAACCTCATTAAGAAATTTATCGATTGATTTTATCCCTGCTAAATAATTAGTCTCAAAAGGGATCATATGACCTAGGCCTTTTATTATTTCAAACTCCTGAGAATAATAAGCAGCCGTAAACTGAATGACTTCCGGTGGAAATAACATGTCGTCTTCTCCACCAATGATTTTTATTGGAATCTTTAGTTCAAATGGGTTGGCTATCAAGTCTTTAAAAAACACTTCGTATTCCAATAATGAAAACCCTGTTAATACTCGTTCGAGATAACCCTGTATCTTCTTCTGGCTAAGGTCTTTCAACGTATCAGTAGAGAAAAATAATTTCGGATTTGTTTTTTCGGTAAAAAAGTCAATCAGCACATCCGGATTGCTAATTGCCATTTTACGACACAAACGCAAGGTAAAGGTTAAGCTATTAGTAGGCGGCACAGAGCACATTAGAACCGCACCTGCCATATTTCCGACAGCACTTTCTTTCGCCAAAATCCTTTGGCAGATCGCCCCTCCCATGCTCATACCAACAATCACAAATGGATATTTAACCTGTTCTCCAATATAGCGTTCGACAAACTCGACACATGTATCGAGTGATACTCGTTGTCTTTCCAAATTAGTCGATGAGGTATAATGCGATGGTAGATTAACAGCATGTACCTGATAACCTTGCTGGCGATAGTAAGATAAATATTTCTCTTCAAATATCCAGCTACCTAAGCCTAATCCATGAACAAAAACGAGTGACTTTTTCATTATATTTTTACCGTTTGAAAAAATGAAATTAGTGGTTTTCCTTCACTAAAAACTAGTACATCTGACGTATCCAAATAAACGTTTAACGACTGTGAAAAGCTGTCAACATTGTAAATTTCTATTTTTGGTATATAGAGTTCACTTTTTTCTGAACGATTTAAAAGTGAAGGAAAAATAGTCTTGATTGTGGTTATGGGAAGGTGATATTGATCGCTCTGTTTTTCAGCTAGCTTAATAAGAGTCATATCCAGCGGCTGTTCATTTGTAAATTTGTCGACAACTCTATCTTCAGCCAACTCAAAATCGGCTTCAGCAAATACATTCTCTTGACCATTATTCACTTCAACTAATTCAATTGATACAGAATGTTCAAATGTAAAGCACCTTACCTGGTAATTAAATTTCTGACCGGTAATTGCAAATGGATAAAAATAAAAATGACTGATACTGAAGCTTGTTCCACCCGTCAGTATTTGACCGGCTGCTGACACCATTAGTTCTAACACAAACCCCAGAGAGAAACAGTGAAAGTTATCCTGGTTAAACAGGTATTCTTCAGGAATAACTTTCCAATGATTGGAAAATACTGCGCCATGATCGAAATTTTTTCGTTGACCTAACAATCGATTATCGAGGGTATTAGTATCTGGCTGTTGATTAGCAACCCAGTAATGTTGCCTGTTAAATGGGTATCCAGGAACGGAAATGGTACCAGGATTATCTTTATACCAATGAGAAAAATCAACTTGCTCGCCAGCAATCCACGAAATAGCAGCTCTAGTCGCATCACTTTGTTTGTCTAAAGAAACACCATTTTTTATATTTTCAGGATTGGACTTCGCCGAACTCTTTCGAATATTACTCTGCCAAAGTACTGGAGAATCTGACTTCCCATTAAGCCACTTATTTAGTTCCCCTTCTAGTTGCACAAAACTATCAATGACTATTGCTAGCCTCTCATCCATCGCACTTCGACCAGTTTGCAAAGTATATAGAAAACTGCTGAAAGAATGAGTTTTTCCATTCAACTTTATCCAGTTTGATATTAATTTCACATAGTCTTGTAAGGATTTTTTATCTCTTGCAGACACAACAAACAGACCAGCATTATTATTGACTGACTCTTTTTCATTCTGACACCATTCTTCGACGACAACATGTGCATTTGCCCCGCCGGAACCAAAACTACTAACCCCGGCAATTCGTGCCCCCTTGCAGTTCCAATCAGTTAGTTTGTCCGCAACATAAAAATCAGAATTATCCAGATCAATTTTAGGGTTTAGCTGATGATAGTTTCTTGAAGCAGGAATTTTCTTATTTTTTAAACAAAGAATAACTTTTAATAATCCGGTAATGCCAGCGGCAGCTTCCAAATGCCCTAAATTGCTTTTAATCGAACCAAGTGCGCATTTAACCACACGACTTTCTTCGATAGCAGCACAGTTGGCGGTTTGAATTCCCTGTATTTCAATAGGATCACCTAATGAAGTACCGGTACCATGAGCTTCAATATAACTGAGATCCGCGGGCTTTATTCTTGCATTTTTCCAGGCGGAAACAAGTAATTCACTCTGCTTTTTAGGATTAGGAACAGTTAGACCACCCGCCTGTCCTCCATGATTTATTGCGCTTCCTCTAATCACTGCATGAATACGATTATTATCCTGTACTGCTTCTTTCAATGGCTTTAGTAATATGACAGCTACTCCTTCAGCACGCACATAACCATTCGCATCTTTATCAAAGACTTTACACCGTCCATCACTCGCTAACATCCCGGCTTTATAATAGGCCTCAGACAATTCGGGATAGCAAATAAGATTAGCTCCACCAACAAATGCCATAGAGCAATCACCACTATGCAAATATTGAATTGCGGTATGAAGAGCAACCATTGAAGCAGAACAAGCAGTATCAATCAGAATACTTGGTCCTGAAAGGTCATAATAATAGGAAACTCTGTTTGCTAAAACGGCAAGTGAACTTCCAGTTGCGTTATGGGCTTTAGTTTCTATTCCTGCAGCCTGGATACATCGGCTATAATCACTACTGCTTGCGCCAACAAAAACCCCGGTGTTCGAATCTCTTATCCGTTCAGGTGCTATTCCAGCATCTTCCAGACATCTCCATGTTAACTCAAGCAAAAACCGTTGCTGTGGATCAGTAACCCTTGCTTCTGCGGGTGAGATCCTGAAAAAATTTGCATCAAATGCATCAACTTCTTGTACAAATCCAGCCAAGTCAATACCCGGCTGTTCCAATCCTGATGGCCAGTAGCCTCTCTGTTGTGGAAATTGACTAATCACACTTTCAGCATTGACCAGAGTCTCCCATAGTTTTTCCTCGCTCTCGATGCCACCAGGCAACTTAAAAGCCATACCAATAACCGCTACATCTCTATCGGAGACATTAGCTTTATTTCTTTGATTAGCCGATTGGGATTTACCTCGAGATTGTTCCGGAAGGGTCGATAGTTTTTTATTTTCAACTATTGGCGGAATAAATTTAACACTATCGGTAAGCGCCAGAATTACCTTGTTAATCGTATTGTGTTCAAAAAAGAAACCCGGTTTAAATCTTTGATTGAAAGCTTTTTCAATTTGCAATTGAAACTTTAATAAATCTGCTGAATCTAACCCCATTTCCATTAACGGCTGATCATTATCTAAACTTTCTTGCTTTATATCCAATAAGCGACTAATACTTAACAATAGAAAGTCATGCACTTCATTCTTATCAAGCTTAATTTTGTTATCGACTTTGGAAATATCAATTGCTTCGTTATGGTTCTGCGATGGTAAACGTGGCACTCTGTGTAAAATATCATAACTCACCAACACTCCATTTTTTTCATTAACTATATCTTGCGGTCGATAATCAGCGATAGCTTTAACGATATCTGCACCATGCGAATAATGAAATGCGAGTACAGTATCTCTCCGTTCCCCTTGCTGTCTGATATATTGATCAAACGAAATATTATGACCACTTCGATAATTTTTACAGATAGTGACTGCAACCACACGATTAACTGAATCAACTAAAGCACATCTTTGCAACATAAACTCTAATAACTGATCTCCATAGCTGAAACTTTGCAACTGTGGATCAATATTAACCGCTAACAATTGGATTATCTTGCCTTCTTCATCATGTATCTTATGAATATTTGTCGCATTAGATTGTTCAATTAATTCAACCGAACTAATCCGCTGACTATAAATAACACCAATTACCTGACCATCTTTTTCGACCACAAACTGACCCTGAGGATAGACTTTTAACCTGGATCGTATCTGTTTCTGATTTGTTCTAGTGTGCTTCCAACATAATTTTTCAAGTTCATAGAGGCGTGGAAGATCGCTAGTCGCAGCATGTCTGATAATATAATCGCGGCGCTGAAAGCAATGTAACGAAGCCCGACAAAAACTGGAAGACTCAGGAAACCTCTTAGCGGGACTGGTATTAAACAGGCCTGACATAGCTGCTAACACAATCAGACTCTCTGCCTTTATCGGATATTGTCTTGATACCTGATAAAACATATCAAGAAAAGGTGTTTCCAAAGGTAATTCAGAATCTGAATACATTTCAGTTGGTGAGCGATGTATTTGCAGTGTTAACCAGACAGCGTTCTCC
>CBDUHU010000150.1:0-7850 GCA_965366725.1 uncultured Kangiellaceae bacterium | reverse complement strand
CCAGTTCAAAGAAGTTGGCTGTTCTACTAATAGTCTGGCTCTTTACATTCAAAGTTTCACACCAGAGTTTTGCAAGTGACTTCTCTAACTCAGTTTCAGGCTGCTGGAATTGACCACTTGATAGCTCAGTCATTTCAAATTTGAGTGCTTTTTTGTCGACTTTACCGTTATTAGTTAATGGCCATTCATCCATAGAAATATAAAATGATGGAACCATATGTCTGGGCAATTTCTGGCCTAATTCATTACGTAATACTTCTCGCCAGTTTTCCGCCAGATTTGTACTGATAGAATCATTAATAACATAAGCAACAAGTCTCTTCTCGTCAGAACCATCTGTTTTCACTGCAACCACAGCAGAGTTAACATTATCGCAAGTCAATAATTGTTGCTCAATCTCAGTTAACTCTATACGGAAGCCTCTGATCTTAACCTGTTGATCTTCTCTTCCAACAAACTTTAACTCTCCGCTATCGACATAGCGAACCAAGTCGCCAGTTCTATACAGGCGGCCTGACTTTTTATCAAACGGATTTTCTACAAAAGCCTTTTCGGTCTGTGCTAATTGATTAAGATATCCCCGCGCTAAACCGGCTCCACCAACATAAAGTTCTCCCACTGCACCAAAAGGCAAAAGAGCCTTATTTTTGTCGAGAACGTAAAGTTGGGTATTAGCAATTGCTTTACCAATATTAATTTCTTTTCCTGGAGATAACTCCGCAATACTAACGCAGACACTGGCCTCAGTTGGGCCATAAGCATTAAATACCGAACATTTATTCAACCAGCTTTGCGCCAAATCCTGATTACAGGATTCGCCAGCAACAATTAAACTTTCCAGCTGATATCGCTTGTTGTTATCCATGTGAGCAAGCAAAGCAGGTGGTATTGTGGCGTGAGTAATTTGTTGTGAGATTAAAAAAGTTTCCAGTGCCAGGACTGATTCTCTTTCCTTTTCTGAACAAATATACAAACCGGCACCACAAAGTAGCGCCATCATCCATTCTGATACCCCGGCATCAAAACCAAGTGAAGCAAAATGAAGTACTTTACTACTTTCCGTTACTCTAAAAGTAGCTTGCTGAGAAAGACACATATTTACTACCCCGGCATGTTCTACTAGCACACCTTTAGGCTTTCCAGTAGAGCCTGAAGTATAAATCAGGTAGGCTAAATCTGAACTCATCTGATGCTGGTTTAGGTTCAGATTTTTCTCGGAGTATGTTTTCAGTCTGGTTTGAAGTGATTCATCATCGAGTACAACAAGCTCTAAGTCTGTTGACAAAGGGAGATTATCTTGCAAATTACTCTGGGTTAACAAATATGCAAGATTAGTGTCTTCAAGCATATATTCAATACGTGCATGAGGGTATTCAGGATCTATCGGAACATATGCTCCCCCCGCTTTTAGAACGGCAATTATTCCAACCATCATATCAATAGAACGTTCTACCATCAGACCAACAAATGTTCCCTGAGTAACACCTTTGTCAACCAGGTAAGCTGCAAGTTGGTTTGCTTTGTCATTAAGTTCAGAATAGCTCAGGATGCAACCTGATGAGACAACAGCGGTAGTTTCAGGTCGTTCCAAAACTTGTTGTTCAAACAACTGATGGATCATTTGGCTTTCTGGATACGCTTTGTTATTTGAGTTTAACTCAGATAACAAATACTCTTCTTCAAGCTTTGATATTCGTTCTAATTCACCAACAGTTTGATTCTTTGAGGTAATAAGTGTTGATAGAACAAACTGAAAATGCTCAATGATTTGTTCGATATTTTTTTCTGAAAAAAGCTGTTTCTGAGCTTCAAATCTCAGACTTAATGAGTCTGCTAAATTTGCAATCAGACAAATCCCATAATTACTTCCTTCATGAGTTTCAACATTACTGACATCAAGTCCTGCTTGTTGAGTTTTAGCACCGATAGCTTCGTCTGTTGGATAATTTTCAAAAACAAGCAAACTATCAAAAAGTTCTGATCCCAATGGCGAAAGCTGAAGTATTTCGTGCAATGGCAAATAGCTATATTCTTCCCTTTCGACTAACTCACGGTGAAATGTCTGTAACCATTCGGTTACCGAAAGCTCCAAATTAATATTAATTCGAGTGGGCAAAGTATTGATAAATAGCCCAACCATTTGCTCAACACCGATCAGATCGCCAGGCCTACCTGATGTAGTTGAACCAAAAACGACTGTAGTTTGCTGGCTATAGTGTGATAGCAATAACGACCAGGCAGCTTGTACAATGACATTAACAGTTGTTCCTGTTGATTGCGCCAATGCTGTCAATTGCGCTGTTTCTTTAGGCTCGAGAACTAATCGTTTTTTATGAGTTTGCTGATGACTCTCTGTTGCATCATTATCATGAAAAGCCAATGGTAATTGAGTTGACTCATTTACATCATCGAGCTGGCTTTTCCAAAATGCACCGGCCAAAGATAGATCCTGCTTAGCCAACCATTCTGCATAATTAATATAGGCTGGAACATCGCTAAGTTGAGGTTCAGCACCAACTTGATCAGCCCGGTAACATTCAGTTACTTCAGCAAAGACTAGTGGTAAACACCAACCATCAAGTAATGCATGATGGTGAGTCCAGACAATCATATCACTAGTAGCAGACAGTTTTATTATGGTGATTCGCATCAATGGGGCATGGGCAGGATCGAAACCTTGCAGCTTGTCATTTGCTTTAAACTGTTCTATCTGCTCTTTTTGTTGGCTCTTAGTTAATCCGCTGAAATCATGAACAATCCACGGAAGCTCAATCTGTGAATTAACCAATTGATGAGTGTTACCATTTTCTAAACCAACAAATGATGTCCTGAAAATATCATGACGTTTTACCACTGTTTTCCATGCTTGCCTAAAACTGGATAACTTTAAGTTATTGACTTCCATGACTGTCTGAGTCACATAAGATCCCGCTTCAAGCTGAGCAAAAAACAAAAGTCCCTGCTGCATACCAGTCGCCGGATAAAGTTGATTAATTGAATACTTTTCCTGCCAACCGTCAAGTTCATTAGTCGATATTTTTGCCAGAGGAAAGTCAGAAGGAGTAAATTTTCCATAATTCGTTATCAGGCAGTGTTCAATAATTTCAACTAATCCACAACAAACAGCATCAACCAGATTTTGCATTGATTGGTGATCATATTTGCAACAATCAAATTTTAAAGAAAAACTTAAACATCCGTCATGGATTAAACCATTCATTGAAAGTGGATTGGAAGTTTTTCTACGAGCACTTACGTTTTCTCCGGTTGACTCATCTGCAAATTGAAAATTTGAACTTTCATTTGCCGTTTGATCAAACTGTCCCAGATAGTTAAAGACCATTTCAGAATCAGCATGTTGTTTGAGTTCCAGCTTGTTTGATAAATATTTCAGCACGCCAAAACCAATACCGCCTTGAGGTATTTTGCGATATTCTTCTTTCACATAACAGATTAACTCAGGTAGAGTCGGACGACGTTCAATTTCTAAAAGTAAAGGGAATTTACTGGTAAACCAACCTACCGTTTGGGTTAAGTCCAATTCTTTATCAAGCTCTTCTCGACCATGGCTTTCCAAATCAATTTTAAGAGAATTCTGGCCTCCCCAGTTGTGAACACCATACAAAAGCGCAGCCAATAAAATCTCATTAATTTGGGTACGGTAAGTCTGGTTTATTTGGCTGGTTAACTGCTGAGTCTGTTCTTTTGTCAGGGCAAAACGAACAACATCCTGTGCATTCATCTTTTTATCATCAGAAAATGTCGTGGCCGGTATTTTGTTCGCATCAGACTGAATAATATTATCGACGGGTTTTGTTACAATTTGCTGCCAATAATTTAGTTCGGCTGTGAGTTCATCCGACTGAGAATAACTAATTAGCGAGTTAGACCAATCCTGATATGACGAAGTTTTGGGTGCTAACCTAAGCTTCTCATTCTTCAAAAATTGTAGATAAAGCTGTTCGATATCCTGAAGCAAAATTCGCCACGAAACACCATCAACAACAAGGTGATGAATAATAAATAACAGGCGTCCTTCGGATTTTGAATGTTCAGCAGGTGAAAAATAAATTACTTTTAATAACTCACCAGCAAGAGGATTTAATTCTTTCTGAGCATTACTAGAAAAATCTTCGATATTTTTAAACTCTTCAGGTGATAGAGTTTTTTCGAACAAACAAGATTTCAATATTGCACTTGTGTATGGTACATGTTGTGCAGACCAGCGGTCATTATCCTTAGTGAACTTTAATCTTAGTGCATCGTGGCGTTGGTATAAATTCTCTATTATATCACTGAGTATTTCAAAGTTCAGGCCAGATGGAGTCTTTAACATTACCGCCTGATTATTATGGTGTATATCTGTTTCATCACTGAAAAATTCATGATGTATCGGTAATAGCGACATTGCTCCCTCGACTGCAACCTGAGAAAAATGACGCTGTTGCTGTTGACTGGCCAGCAGGGATAATTGTCTAATATTCTGAGCTGTAAAAAGATCTTTGACTGTAAAGAAGAGCCCGGCAAGTGCTGCTCTTGACACCACTTGAATTGATAGAATTGAATCTCCACCCAGTTCGAAAAAATTGGCAGACACACTCAACTCTTCAGGTTGCAATTTAAGTAAATCGGCCCAGATCGTAACTAATTTTTCTTCAATTTTATTACTTGCGGGAATATATTCTTCTTGCAAGTGCTCCGCACCTGGAACAGGTAGACTTTTTCTGTCAATTTTACCATTTGAAGTAAGAGGAAATTGTTCCAACACCAAAATTGCTGAAGGCAGCATATAGTCAGGTAAATTAAGTTGTAAATGTACTTTCAACTGTTTAACTAAATCATTAGTTACGACACTCTCTGGCTCCTTATTAACAACATATGCAACCAGCTGTTTCTTACCAGGAATATCTTCTCTCACAACAACCAGATTTGCTTCTAATAAATTAGATTGAGTAAGTTGGTGTTCTATTTCTCCAAGCTCTATACGGAAACCACGGATTTTTACTTGATCATCCATACGACCAACAAATATCAGTTCTCCATTTTCCTGATAGCGAACCAGATCACCTGTTCGATATAAAATATCCGTTGAGCTTTCAGAAAATGGGTTATTAATAAATCGTTCTTTACTCAGCTCTCTACGGTTAAGGTATCCACGAGCAACACCATCCCCGCCGATATATAGCTCACCTATTGCACCAAGAGGAACAAGATTTTGTTGTTCATCTAAAACATAACAGGTTGAACTATTAGTGTGTTTTCCAATAGGTAAAGCAGCAGAGTCAGCAAGCGACTCGATAACTTCATGAGTAATAGTAAATGCTACTGTTTCAGTTGGGCCATATGTATGGACAAGATGAGTTGGTTTGCTTTGATGATAAACGTGAGCTACCGCTGCAAGATCAGCTTTATCGCCTCCCCAAAGTAAATATTTTAACTGTGAAAAACTCTCTTTAACACTAAAAGCATACTGACTAAAAATACCGGCTGTAAGCTGAAGTATTGTCGCTTTTTCTTCACTTAAACATTGTGAAAACAGGGCTGGATTCATTAATGTTTCTTGATCGACAATTAAAACTCTCGCTCCATTGAGTAACCCCCCCCAGACTTCCCAGGTTGACGCATCAAATGATGGATTGGCACAATAGACCATACAATCAGTATCATCAATGATAACACTAGGCTCATTAACCACTAATTGAATAACATTCCGGTGTTCAACCATTACCCCTTTTGGCAAACCAGTTGAACCAGAAGTATAAATAACATAAGCCAGCTGGCTACTACTTAAATTTAAAGACGGATTACTCGAATCGCTATTCTGCCAAAGCTGACCGTCATTCAGGCCTATCTCAATACTTATAGTTTCTTCTTCAGGATTAATATTCGGCGTTAAGCCTTGTTGAACCAGCAGATGTTTTAATCCGGTATCTTCAAACATATAATCCAGTCTGCTCTGCGGATATCCAGGATCAATTGGAACATAGGCTCCGCCGGATTTTAGTATGGCTAGCAGACCGATCATCATTTCTAACGAACGCTCAACGCACAACCCAACCAGCGTTTCACTGGTAACTCCTTGAGTAATCAGATAATGCGCCAACTGATTCGCTTTCTGATTAAGTTGAGAATAAGTTAAATTTTGTTCCCTATGAGTAACGGCAGTATTATCAGGCTGTTTTAATACCTGTTGCTCAAATAACTCATGAATTAATATATTCTTTGGATAACTACCAACACTGGCATTCAAATCTGAAATGAGAAGTTTTTCCTCTTTATCAGAGAGCATTGATAGTTGGCTTAACTGACTATCTGACCCCAAATTAATTTTAGACAGTAATCTTGATAAATGTTCTGATAGTCGGGTTATATGATCATGCTTAAATAATGACTCATCATATATCCAGGATATTTCTAATTCCTCATCAATCACTTGTGCACTAATATCAAGGTCAAACTTAACAACAAAATTTTCCTTGCTCAATGGTGAAAACTTGATGCCGGGTATTTCCAGCTCATCTATTTCATTAGTGTTCATGGTGAACAAAATTTGAAATAAAGGACTGTGTTGAACGCTACGGGATACCTGGCAATGCTCCACTAACTGTTCAAACGGAACGTCCTGATGATTTTGTGCTTCCAGGTTAACTTTCTTGATATGTTCGAAAAAATCATCCAGCTTATTGTGCTTTGTATTCACTCTTAGTGGCAGAGTATTAACAAATAACCCGATGATAGGTTCTAATTCCGCTTGCATCCGATTAGCCACCGGAGTCCCTATGACAATATCGTGATTATTACTATGCCTGGATAAAACTAATGATAAAGCAGCATGTAATAGCATAAATAAAGTCAGTTCTTTATCTCTTGCTAGCTCGTTCAATCGATTAGTTTCGAGCCTGGATAAACGAACCTTTACTTGCTTTCCTATATGCTTTTTTGTTACTGGTCTCTGAAAGTCTAATGGTAATTCATGGGCAGCAGGCACGCCATCTAACTGTCCGCTCCAATAATCTAACTGAACAGCTTGTTGTTTTTCTGCTTCTTCTGTACGTTGCCAGTTAGCAAAATCAGCGTACTGAACATCAAGCTCTGGAAGCATATTTTTTTGCTTCAATACTAAACCCTGATAGTGGTTAATAAACTCCTTAACAAGTAACCCCATTGACCAACCATCGGAAGCAATGTGATGCATATTAAAAAGTAAAATCCCTTGTTCAACCAGACCTTTTTCTGCAAGTTTAATATAGGCTGCACGCACCATTAAGTCTTTATCAAGACGAAATAACTTACGGCTATCTTGCTTAATCAATTGATTTGCTGCAGAGCTCTGTTGTTGTTCGGACAAATGTGAAAGGTCATGATGTTGCAAGTTAAATTTAAAACTTCGATTAACCAGTTGAACAGGACCTTCTTCTGTCTCTTTAAAAGTGGTTCTTAAAGGTTCATGTCTTTCTATAATTAGTCTGATAGATTTTTCAACTGCATCACAATCTAAAGCGCCTGAAACTTTAAAAACAAGAGGAAGGTTATACTCAGTACTGCCCTCTTCAAGCTGATCGATAAACCATAATCGTTGTTGAGCAAAAGAAAGTGGAAACTCGGAACATTCTTCTCGTTTAGCAATATCAAAGGCTATCCGATGATTAATTGCCGATTGAAATGAAGCCTCTTCCTGCAAGAACTCAAGTAGTGCAGGTTTATTATCTTTTATTAGATTAACCAAATCTTCAGTTAATGCCCCTTTAGGCGCTTCAACTGAAAGTTTACCGTCAGATTCAACGATAAGTATCTGTGCTAAATTTAGTCGCTTTATAATTTCTAACGGCTTCATTAAAATTCAACCTTTT
>CBDUHU010000149.1:0-7863 GCA_965366725.1 uncultured Kangiellaceae bacterium | reverse complement strand
CAAGCGCCTCTGGATGAAGTTGAGAAACAGCAGAGTCTTCCAGCAAAAACTATTGTTGATGACCGTCAATTATTGAGCAAACCAATATCACAACTCAATGAGCTAAGTGCTGTGGATAGTGAGTCAGATGTTGTTATTGAAAAAATAGCGATTATTGGTGTTCATGGGCATTACCCTCAATCTGAAAATCTGGATGAATATTGGGATAATATTCTTCAGGGAAAAGATTTGACGGAGCGAGTTCCTGAATCCAGATGGGATTGTGATGAACTCTATGATCCTGACCCTGAGAAGTCTTCAGAAGGTAAGATATATTGCGAGTGGGGTGGCTTTCTGGAGCAGTTTGATCAGTTTGATCCTGGCTTCTTTAATATCTCAGCGTCTGATGCTATCAATATGGATCCTCAGGAGCGTTTGTTCTTATCTTCTGTCTGGTCTGTTATTGAAGATGCTGGTTATACAAGGGATAAGCTAACGCAACAATTCCGCAATGAAAACAAAGCGGACGTTGGTGTTTTTGTCGGCGTAACAACCAACTCATACCACCTTCTTGCGGCAGAAGAGTCAAACCATGGAAACTTTATTAATCCGGCAGCCCACCCCTGGTCAATTGCTAATCGTGTCTCTTATTACTTTGATCTTAAAGGGCCAAGTATGCCTGTTGACACAGCTTGTTCATCGTCCCTGGTTGCAATTCATCTGGCTTGCGAAAGTCTGCGAAAAAGAGAATGTCAGTTAGCGATTGCAGGTGGGGTAAATTTATATCTTCATTCTTCAAAATATCGCTCATTTTGTCAGCGGCGAATGCTCGCAAAAGAGGGAAATAATTGTAGCTTTGGTGCAGGTGATGATGGATTTATTCCGGGTGAAGGTGTTGGTAGCTTATTGTTAAAACCACTTAGCAGAGCGGTTAACGAACACGATCACATTTACGCTATTGTTGCGGGTAGTGGCTATGACCACACCGGCCGATCAAACGTCTATTCAGCGCCAAATCCGACTTCCCAGGCAATGTTGATTAGCCGAGTACTTGAAGAGTCAAAGATAAATCCTGAAACAATTAGTTATGTTGAAGGGCATGGCACAGCGACTCAGTTAGGAGATAGCCTGGAAGTTTTATCGTTAACCCAGGCATTTCAAAAGACAACTGGAAAAACAAATTACTGTCCGCTTGGTTCTGTAAAAGCAAATATCGGTCACTCAGAATCTGCCGCTGGAATTGCTGGCGTTGCAAAAATTCTGATGCAATTAAAGCATCAAAAAATTGCACCGAGTATTCATGCTGATACGATTAATCCGGATATTGAATTTGAAGGGTCTCCTTTCTATTTACAGCGAACTGCCAGTGATTGGCTGGAACAATTAAATATACCTAGAAGAGCATTGATAAATTCGTTTGGTGCTGGCGGCGTTAATGCGAGCATAATTATTGAAGAGTTTAAAGGTGGTGGAGCTGATGAATATTCTGAAGCTCAGGAAGATGAGCTATTTATACTATCAGCAAAAAGTGTAAATGCTCTGGGTGTATATGTCGGCCGGATGATTCAATTTGTACAATCTCCTAATAATCGCAACCTGAAGTTATCCGATCTTTGTTATACCTTGCAAAACGGTCGAGAAGCAATGCAGGAAAGACTGGCATTTGTTTGTAAGGATATTAATGAATTGATTGTAAAGCTGACTCACTATAAGAAAATAGTTCTGTCTTCACATGAAACCGCGAATGATGTTTATTCGGCAACTAATGATCCTCGGAAAATGAATCGTAAACTTGCGGAGGATAAAATAGTTGAAGTTAATCAATTACTGACAAACAGAAAACTTGATGCTTTAGCCCGCGAATGGGTGAAAGGGACATTAATAAACTGGCAGGATTTAGCACGCACTAATAACGCAACTAGAATGCCATTACCAACCTACCCATTTGAAAATAAGCGTTATTGGGTAACCGACGGTTTGGCGAAAAGCGAGAGTACAGATTTAGAGAAAGTTGAGCCTCGATTACATCCGCTGGTCAATTACAATTCGTCAACGCTAAAAGACGTGAGATTTAGTTCTCTGCTATCAGCCGACGAATTTTATGCCAGGGATCATAGGATAAATAGTGATTCTATTTTCCCTGGAGCAGGCTTTATTGAAATGGCGTGTGTATGTGGCAATATTGCCGGAGAAGATAAGGTTTCTTATATTCGAGATATAGTATGGTTACAACCGCTTAGCTTCTCAAATCGGTCGCCAGTTGTTCAGACTGTGCTGAAAACCATTGGGGATGCAACTGAGTATGAAATAATATCGATTGATGAAAGTAGTGAAGCGGTTGTGCATTCTGAAGGGCGTCTATTCTTCCCAAAAAATACCAGTGCTGGTATTGGTAACATCCAAAGTGTGTCGATAAATCAATTACAGCAGCAATGCAATAAAGTAATTGACGGAGATATCTTTTACCAGAAATTCAGTTCTCTTGGTTTCGACTATGGTACAAGCTTCCGAACCGTAAAGAACTTCCACTCCTGTGACAATTTTGCAATAGCCCAGCTAGAACTTGCTGAAAGTTCTTATGCTGATTTTGAACAGTATATGCTACACCCTGCGATTATTGATGGTGCTCTACAGACGGTTGTTGGTTTGCTTGATAATGGCAAAGAAAAAACTGCTTACTTACCTTTTGCTCTTGATGAAGTCGCGATATTTAAACCTCTTTCGCGAAATTGTTACGCGCTTGTTGAATTTTCCGGTAAACAAGGGGGACATCAGGATGATATTAAAAAGTTTAATATCAAGCTGGTTAACGAGCAGGGCGATGTTTTAGTTCAGCTTACAGATTTTTATGTAAGAGCTATTCAGGATGATGGGGCATTATTAGCTGAAGCCGATTCAAGTTATCAGCTTCAGAATTAAATATAGCGACAAATAATATTTTAAGATGATTATTTTATAGGACCGATAAATGACTCAAGCAGTATTACAATCTGAGAGTAATGATTACCCAATTGGTGTGTTTACTTCTGAGTATACAGGTTATGAAGCATTTCTTGCTGATCACCTTATACAAAAACAAAAAATATTACCCGGTATGGCATATCTGGAAATGTCCAGGGCAGCGGTAGAAAACTCGGTTGATTTGAATAAAAGCCAGGCTATTGTGCTGCGCGATAGTATCTTCGTTAATGCGTTGGTAGTAACCAAAAGGCGTGAGTTAGAAATCAAAGTTTACCCAGGTAGTAATGGTGAATTTGGCGTTGAAGTAAGTACAGAACAAGGTATTCACTTTCAAACTAAAGCATATATCCAAGATCGGGGAATACTACTTAAAGAAGCCCTTTCTTCCACAAAAACAAATATTTCAGAGCTTAAGGTTGATTGTTCGAAGCCAGGCGTGAGCAAGGAAGATTTCTATGCGGGTTTTGCAAGACGGGGTGTTGATCTAGGTCCCAGCCACCAGGGTGTTGAGAGAATATTTCTTGGTGATGATTGTGCTTTGGTGAAGGTGTCAATTGATGGTTCAAGTAAGCGAGGAATGGTGCTTGATCCGGGAATGCTTGATAGTGTAATCCAGGGAGGGATCACTTTAGCTGCAAATCCTCAGGCAAATGTCGTTCCTTTTGCGGTTAATAGTACATTGATTTTTTCACCACTTAAAGATCAGATGTATGCATATATTGTCAGAAACGGTGAAGGCCTGGATTACACAGTTATTGATGAAGATAATAACCTAATCGTGAAAATTAATGGTTTTCTTTCGCGAGAAATTGATCTGGAAGCGCAACGTGAGCAATTAAATTTTTTCTGTCCCGTCTGGGAAAAAGCAGAAGTGGAGAGTCAGCCAACAGATGCTAGTGATTTGACGATTACGACGATCGAAGCAAGTAGTGATTACTCATTGGTCGTTTCTGAAGTATTTGAAACGGCGAAGGAGTTGATTCAACAAAAAGTAAAGAAACATCTTCTTGAAGTTAAACTGACTGAAAAAAATAAACTGATGCGAGGCGTAATTGCTGCATTGAAAACCGTGACAGCCGAATACCCTCAAATTGAAACGCGACTCAGGCTGGATGGAAGCATTTACGATGTTAATTACAAAGCCATAGAATTAGAAAAAAAGCAGGAAAAGGTATGGGGCAATAATAAAAACGTCCTGATTACCGGTGGTTTAGGTGGTTTAGGTCGCCTGCTGGTGGAAGATATCGTTAGTAGTAATCCGGGCGGAAAAGTTATCTTAGTGGGACGAAGTGAAGTTGATGCAGAGCAAGAAAAGATTCTTGGTGATTTTAATACAAATGACACTCAGGTTGTCTATGAAGTTTGTGATTTAACATTGTTTGAGGATGTAAAGCAAATTATTGAAAAGCATCCTGATATCAACGGAGTGATTCATTGTGCCGGAATAATAAAAGATAATTATATTTCTAAAAAGACATCGAATGAAGTCGAGTTGGTACTTGCTCCAAAAGTAGCCGGTCTTGAATACCTGGATCAGTCAACGGCACATCTGAAACTGGATTATTTTATTACTTTTTCATCGATTGCAGGAGCATTGGGAAATGTTGGACAGCTTGATTATTCTGCGGCCAATGGATATATGGACAGTTATATTCATCAACGTGCAGAATTAGTTAATCAAAAGCAACGTCATGGTAAAAGTATTAGTATCAACTGGCCCCTGTGGCAGAGTGATGGATTGCAAATTGATGAGGCTACCAAGAAAAATCTACTACAAGTATTTAAAATCAAACCGCTCTCTTCAGAAAATGGGTTAAATGCACTTAAACAAATAATATTGAATAATATAACTCAGGCTGTTGTAGTATTTGGAAATAAAAAATCAGTTCAAGCGATGTTTACTAAGAATACTTCTGAACCAGCACAAAAAAAAGTTTCAGATAAATCTGCAAAACAAAAAGTCAGAGCAAGTGTTAAGTCAGATAAATTGACTAGAGAAATTGTCCAGGAAATTAAGGTGCAAACCGGTGAACATCTTAAACTAAAGCCCAACCAACTAAATGAGACTGCAGATTGGGCTGATTTTGGTCTGGATTCAATTTTGCTATCCAGTTTTGTCAACAAGGTTAATACTCGGTTCAATTTGAATTTAATGCCTACCGTATTATTTGAAGCAACGAATATTCAATTATTTGGCGAATACCTTGCGGATAATCATGAGCAGCAAATGGCAAAAAAACTAGCTCTAACCGAAGACAATAAAATGACTAGGTCAAGCGTCACAAAAGCTGTGGAAGTACCAGTTGATATTGAACCTGACTTAGACAAGATTAGTGACTTTGCTCTGGGGTTTAAAAAATCTTATCGACGGAGTGTTAATTATCGTGATGAAGATGTTGCTGTTATCGGCATGAGTTGCAAAATCGCTGGAGCGAGTAATCCACAAGAATTCTGGCAAATGCTTGATGAAGAAAGAGATATGATCTCTGAAATACCTCAAGATCGATGGGACTGGAGAGATTATCCTGGAGTGAGTAAGTGGGGATCATTTATTGAAGGGGTTACCGAGTTTGATTCTCTGTTTTTCGGAATATCGCCAGCAGAAGCGATGTATATGAATCCTGAACAACGGCTTATGATGCAATATGTTTGGGAGTGTATTGAAAATGCCGGATGTGGTGGGGATGACGTCAAGGGTAACAATACCGGATTATTTATTGGTTGTGGTCCGAGTGGTTATGCGTCGTTGCTTAATGGTTTACCAATAGAGGCTTACTCAGCGACAGGCACCATTTCTTCAGTCGGTCCAAACAGGATTAGTTATTTAATGGATTGGCATGGTCCAAGCAATCCAATAGAAACAGCTTGTAGTAGCGCATTAGTTGCTGTTCATCGTGCGGTCGAGTGCATTCGTTCTGGACAATGTGATATGGCTGTTGCCGGTGGTGTTAACCTACTTCTTTCACCTGAAGGTTATATCAGTTTTTCTAAATCAGGAATGCTGTGTGAAGACGGTCGTTGTAAAACTTTTTCTGACAAAGCTAACGGCTATGTTAGAGGGGAAGGCATTGGCATGCTAATGTTAAAGTCCCTGAAGTTGGCGATTAAGGATGGCAATGTAATCCACGCTTTAGTTAAAGGTACTGCAGAGAACCATGGCGGACGAACTAATTCATTAACCGCACCAAACCCTAAGTCGCAAGCAGCGGTGATTAAAGCCGCAGTCAAAGATGCCGGTATAGACTTTAGCCGTGTTAGCTATATTGAGTGTCACGGTACTGGTACATCATTGGGAGATCCGGTCGAGATAAAAGGGTTAAAAACAGTCGCATCCGAGTTACTGGAAGATAGCTTTGTCCAACAAAATTGTAAATTGGGTAGTATTAAATCTAATATTGGACACCTTGAATATGGTGCAGGCGTAGTCGGCTTAATCAAAGTAATACTTCAGATGAAACATAAAAAAATTGCTAAAAGTCTGCACTGCGATAAATTGAATCCTTATATTGATCTTAACGACTCACATTTCGAAATATCTCAACAGGCAAGTGATTGGGAAGTTGCCCCGGGTCAAACTCGTGTTGCCGGAGTCAGTAGTTTTGGTTTTGGTGGGGTCAACGCGCATGTCGTTCTTGAAGAGTTTAATCCCGGTAGTGTTCTAAATGCTGAAGATGAATTAGAAGAGGACATTCAACAGTCGCAACTGCTAGTTCTATCCGCAAAAACAGAAGAGAGCTTGTTTAACTATGTTTCCCAATTTAAAGAATTTATTTCTAACGTAGATGAAAACGAAACCCCGCTAAAAAATATTGCCTATACCTTACAGTTAGGGCGTGAAGAAATGGCTGAAAGAATCGTCTTTGTTGCCAATAGTATCGATGAATGGAGGGAACTCGTAGATGGTTTTTTACAAAGCGAGGGGAAAATATATGATCGTAAAATCTGTCGAGGTTCTGTTAAGGGAAATTCAAGTCATAATTTTGAAGTTGGGGATACTCAGGCAGGACAAGATTATATTAAGCAACTGGTTGAAGATAATGAGTCAGAAAAGCTTGCCGAACTATGGGTGAAAGGAACCAAAATAGATTGGAGTGTATTACATCGCTAGAGAGATAATTCAAATAAGTAGCTTATAAATTGGCTTATAGAAATCGCATTTAATGAAGAGTTAAATAAACCTGAATCATTAAATTGAACAATAACTAAAATAGACTAGATTATTTTTTGAAATGAATAGTAAACAATTGAAAACAATAATAAGTGCCATCGAACCGGAAGTTGTAGTGTTGAGAATGAGTTCTGGTTTTATGATTAATTATAACTACCTGATAGTTGATCCGGTAAGTCGTCAAGCGGTTTTGGTAGATCCCGCCTGGCAAATAGAAAAAATAGAACAAGCTTTAGTTGCTAACCGTGTGATGCTGAGTGGTATTTTAATTACTCACTCTCATCCAGATCATATTGATCTTGCAGAACCACTCGCTACGCGGCATCGTTGTCCGATATGGATGTCATATGAAGAAATTAAAGCATCAAAATATTATTCGAAGCAACTATCAGGGATTGATGAGTCACCAATTAAGGTTGGAGAAATGAAAGTTCAACCAATTTTGACGCCCGGACATACTAAGGGAAGTGTCTGTTACCTGATAGGTGACAATATATTTACCGGAGATACTTGGTTCGCCGAAGCCTGCGGTATGTGTCCTGATATACCTTCAGCAGAAACTTTGTATCAAAGTATGCAAAAGCTAAAAGCTGTTTTAAGGCCGAATACCCGAGTTTACCCTGGGCATTCCTATGGTAAAGCGCCAGGGAGATTATTTTCAAAAATATTAAAAGAAAATATTTACTTGCAATTCAATAATTCATACCACTTTTCCTCTTATCTTCTAAGGGGACAAAAGCGTTCCAAAATGTTTA
>CBDUHU010000148.1:0-7864 GCA_965366725.1 uncultured Kangiellaceae bacterium | reverse complement strand
AGCTTTGAAACAATTAAAAGTGAAACCAAGGTCACTGAGTTTTTCCAGCAGAAATTTCCCGATGCTATTCCATTGCTTCCACAACTAACTGAAGACTTTTTTAACAACCCAACAGGTCGCCTTGCTACGGTAAAGTGTTCTCCATGGCACCATCAGGGACAAGCGCTTTTGTTAGGCGACGCAGCCCATGCAGTTGTTCCTTTTCATGGACAAGGAATGAACTGCGGTTTTGAGGATGCGCTTGATCTAGCCAATACGATTGATATTTCAGACAACGACTGGAGCAAGATCTTTAGTCAAGTTGATGAAAACAGGAAAGTTAATGGCGACGCGATAGCAGATATGGCGATTGAAAATTATATTACCATGCGCGACTCAGTCAGAGACGAAAAATTTCTATTGAAAAACACCTTAGCATTTGAACTAGAACAACAATTTCCTGAATATTTTTGTCCTCGCTACTCAATGGTGATGTTTCATAGGTTACCCTATGCAGAAGCTAAATCAAGGGGAGCTATTCAGGAAATCATTCTGGATCAGTTAACTTTGAAAGTGAATACAATTGAGGATGTAGACTACAAAGAAGCGGCTCAACTCATCAAAACAAGGTTATCAAAAATTAATCTAAATCCGTCTTCATAACTGCGCAATATTGACAACTTTAGGCGGTGAATACAAGCCGCCTAAACGGGGCAGCGCAGGCTATTAATCAATCCAGGTTTCTATCAGGTTTTTCATTGTATTGAGCTGTACTGGTTTATTCAAAATATCGTTCATTCCAGCCTCGTGACACTCGCCATTAACACCACAAACAACATTCGCGGTTAAGGCTATAATTGGTGTATTTGAGTTAGGTCCATCTGACGCTCTAATTATTCGAGTGGCTGCAAAGCCATCCATAACGGGCATTTGGCAGTCCATAAAAATTAATTGATAAGGTGCAGCTGATGCCATTTTCACTGCATCCTCTCCGTTTTCTGCAATGTCAGTCTGGTAACCTAGTTTTTTTAAAAAAAGACTAGCGACTCTTTGATTTGCAAAATCATCTTCTACCACTAAAATTTTTTCTGCCATCAGCTAGCCTCTACGGAAACAAGTAAGTAACACAGTTTGAGTTATCAACATAGACTCTCTTATAGAGATTTATCTAACAGAATACCACAAAATAGGCTTAACCCGACCCAGTTGTTGTTCAAAAATGCGGTAAAACACTTATTTTTTTCTCGCTTTCTGCAGTGGTACATAAACCCAGTTCATAAAACTGACCAACCAAAAGCATACCAAAAATAAAAAGTCCCTGTATGATTGCAATAATTTGTAAGTCTGCCTCGCCAAAGAGTATGGCTGTCGACTTAATTCCAGCTTTGAGATCGTCACTTTTATCAACCATACCATAGAGAGTATCGTATGCCAGAACCCAAAGAAGATTAGCAATATATAGTAACCAGGCTACCTTTGGGATCTCATTAAGTGTTGCCGCAAAGGCCATAGGAATAGCCATAGAAAACGCTGCACCCAAAAACACTTGTGGAAAGTAAGTAATGCGTTTCATAAAAGGATATATAGTAGCAATTATAATGGCGACTACTGATAGCATTATTGAAAGAGGATTAAGTAACAAGACCAGAAGAAATGCAATAAGAGACAAAATAACAAACACTATCAGGGCTTCTTTCTCTGTGACCTTTCCAGTTGCCAGAGGTCTTTCTTTGGTTCTTTCTACCAGCCCATCAAGATGACGATCAGCAAAATCATTGATGACACAGCCTCCGGAACGCGTCAGAAAAACACCTATCACAAAAATAACAATCAATGAAAAGTCAGGTGTACTTTCAGCCGCCAGCCATAAAGCCCAGAGTGTTGGCCAAAGTAATAACAAAGTACCAATAGGCTTATCCATACGCATTAAGAGAGCATATTGCGCAAGCCTCTGTTGCCAATAAGGTGATAGCCTTAGTTCTCTACAAAACCTCAGAGCATCTTTAACCATTAAGGAAAAAGTTCCCCAGAAAGTAATTGATGGAGGTTTCTTTTTAGACGGCATAGATAGGGCAGTCCGGTAAGAATAGCTCTGAAACCATTAATGGCCCCGATGGAAATTCAAATATTGACTCTCGCTGCCAAAGCATTCTTTGCGTGATTTGACTGCTCGACACAATGCCTTGCTGAACAACTGTTTTTGGCAACTGATTGGTAAGAAAAACCTTCATTTCTTTGCGCCTTGCACCATTACGCCCAAATAATATTTTACCGATCGGCGCATCATTCAAATTGGCAATACGCTTTGCTGAACCGCGCAAAGTAGCAATAGGTACAACGGTACGAGCAAATAACCAATTCTGCTCACCGTTGCCCATTTTAATTTCTCTCACCAGAGCCATCTGACGCTGGTCAATCCCCAAAAGACGCCTTTCTCGCCAGCAAACAAACTGATGCCCTTGACCAAGGCGAGTTAAATGAGGAGTCACCCCCATAACTTGTCTGAATCTTTCTGTCAGGCTGCCTCTATCTGAGAGTAATGCCATAATTTTTGAGTTCAAATGCAACTCTAAGCTATTGATAACTGCTCACGATTATAACAAAACATCATCGAATAAAGACAATTATTCATCGGATATTTTCGCTTCTAGATAAGTGAGTGACCCTATACACGGATACATTGCGATCAGACTAAAGTCCTGATAGTTTACCCTCAGAGCCGATAAGTCCTACAAATAAGTAAAAAACCATGCGCAATTACGAAAGATTGACCGATCCATACTTGCAGTTTTGGGTAAATATCTTTATAAATGCGCCTTATTTTACCTTTTAATGAGTAGATTATGAAAAAATGGGAATGTATCGTTTGTGGCTGGATCTATGATGAGGAAAAAGGCTGGCCTGAAGACGGGATAGCTCCGGGAACAAAATGGGCAGATGTTCCGGAAGACTGGCTCTGTCCAGATTGTGGTGTCGGTAAAGAAGACTTTGAAATGGTTGAAATATAAGCATCAGATTTTTGATGAGCTAATTGGTAGTTTTGCGATAACAAGAATATCTAGCCCTATATTTGGTCTATACTTTGCCTAAGTTATTAAATAATTGGGCACACGTATTTGATTATGCTAAGAATTTTTATCAATTTATTACTCATTGCTGCTATTTCTGCCTCAACTCAACTAAAAGCAGAAGAAGAGGATAAAGAGCCTCTTAGGTATTTTAAGATCAACCCAAACATTCTTACCACTTATCAGACTACTGGTAAGAAAATGAAATATATCGTTGTACAAGTTCAAATAGTGGTCAGGGGTGAGAAAAACTACGACTTGATTGAACTCCATATGCCGTTACTGCAAGACGCGCTAACCGACTTTTTTAACCGGCAGGACAAGTCAACTATTGAAGACTTGAAACAAAGAGAAACACTGCGGCAACAAGCAACTGAAAGAGTCTCTCAGGTCATTGAGGAAGAAACTGGGGAAGATATTGTCAAGAATGTTATTTTTACCCAATATATTTTTCAATAGTAAAACTAACTCTGGTGAACTGTAGCAATGATATTAGCTCACCAGAAGTGGAAATAAGGAGGTAACCTGCCAGACTTATTTAACACTAATGTCTTTAAACCAGTTAAGCTTTGACGCAGAAAATGCGCGATAGTTGATAATATTTGCGGATTCTACAAAAATAAAAAACTACCAACTCAAAATTACTTTTCCAGATTGCCCTGAACGCATAATATCAAACCCTTTCTGAAAATCATCAATCGCAAAACGATGGGTAATAACCGGGCTAATATCAAGTCCTGATTGCAACAGAGAGACCATTTTATACCAGGTTTCAAACATCTCCCTACCATATATACCCTTGATTTGAAGACCCTTAAATATCACATCATTCCAGTCGATCCCCATATCAGAAGGTGGAATTCCGAGCATCGCCACTTTACCACCATTATTCATTGCTGCAAGCATTGACTTAACCGCAGAGGGGACACCTGACATTTCAAGACCAACATCAAACCCTTCGGTCATACCAAGAGAGCCCATTACTTGCTGGAGATCCTCATTAGCCACATTAACAGTGCAGGTTGCTCCCATTTGTTTTGCCAGGTCAAGCCGGTAGTCATTCACATCGGTAATCACCACATGACGTGCACCAACGTGTCGACAAACCGCTGCCGCCATGATTCCAATTGGTCCGGCTCCCGTAATAAGAACATCTTCACCAACAAGATCAAAACTAAGCGCAGTGTGAACAGCATTACCAAAAGGATCAAAAATAGCAGCCATGTCATCGCTAATATCATCTGGTAACTTAAATGCGTTAACCGCAGGGATTGCTAAATACTCAGCAAAGGCACCAGCTCTGTTAACTCCAACACCAACTGTATTACGACATAAGTGACGTCTGCCAGCGCGACAGTTTCGGCAATGACCACAAGTAATATGACCTTCACCTGAAACTCGATCGCCAATCTCAAAGCCTTGCACTTCCTGGCCAATCTGTTCAACAACACCAACAAATTCATGCCCAACAGTCATTGGCACAGGGATTGTTTTTTGTGACCATTCATCCCAATTATAAATATGGACATCAGTACCACAAATGGCCGTTTTCTTTATTTTTATCAGTACATCATTATGACCAACTTCAGGTATCCCTGCATCTTCCATCCAAATGCCTTCTTTGGAATAACTTTTAGCAAGTGTTTTCATTACTGAATCCTCTGATTGGAAAGATTATTTGATAAAGACTCCAACTATATCACTGAAAGTTTTTTGCCAACTTTCTCAAAAGCCTCAACGGCTCTATCAATATGTTCAAAATCATGAGCAGCCGACATTTGAGTCCTGATTCTAGCCTGCCCTTTCGGTACAACCGGAAAAGAGAAACCCACCACATAAATACCTTCAGCCAACATTTCGTCAGCAAATCGCTTGGCCAAACCAGCGTCACCTAACATCACCGGGATGATGGGGTGTTCTCCTGGTAATAAGTCAAACCCTAATGCATTCATTTTTTCACGAAAATAGTTAGCATTGGCCGTCAATTTTGAACGTAGCTCATTACCACTTTCCAACATATCAATGACTTTAATTGACGCAGCGGCAATTACAGGCGCCAGTGTATTGGAGAATAAGTAAGGTCGCGACCGTTGACGTAACCATTCAACAATTTCTTTTTTCCCGGAAGTGTAACCTCCAGAAGCACCACCCAATGCCTTGCCAAGAGTTCCGGTTATAATATCTACTCTATCCATAACACCACAGTGCTCAGGGGTCCCACGGCCATTTTCACCAATAAATCCAACGGCGTGAGAATCATCAACCATGACCATCGCATCATATTTATCTGCCAGGTCGCAAATAGCTTCCAGGTTTGCCAGATAACCATCCATCGAAAAGACACCATCAGTAGCAATCAATTTGTAACGAGCGCCTGCATCATTAGCCGCAATCAATTGTGCTTCCAGATCAGCCATATCGTTATTCGCATAACGAAACCGCTTGGCTTTGGACAAACGCACACCATCAATAATTGAAGCATGATTAAGGGCATCAGAAATGATTGCATCTTCAGCGCTTAGAATTGTTTCAAAAAGGCCACCGTTGGCATCAAAACAGGACGAATACAAAATGGTATCCTCCATTCCTAAGAACTGGCTAATCCTTTCTTCAAGTTGTTTATGAACAGCCTGAGTACCACATATAAAACGAACTGAAGCTAATCCGTACCCCCATTTATCAAGCGCCTGCTGGCCCGCTGTAATTAACTCAGAGCTATTTGCTAATCCAAGATAATTATTAGCGCAAAAATTGAGAACCTGTTGCCCACTGGTAACATGAATATCAGCTTGTTGTTGCGAATCAATTACCCGCTCGTCTTTGTACAGCCCGGTTTCATGCAGTTCATCAATTTGCATTTGTAGATTCTGAAGAAATGAAGTGCTCATCAGTTGCCTCTTTGAAAGGTTGAGATAGGATTGCAGATTTAATAAGCCGCAATTTTACAGCATTAGCTAGGAAAGCCAACCCATTTAATTGAGGTTTAACCTGTCACTTCGTACATCAGTCGGACTCTCTGACATTGATATAATTACTAACAGACATTGCTCTGCACCGTTCAGCTTTGAAAGCATGGACAAACTGAAGAATAGATACCTATATGTGAGCATTACTTATATTTCTCAATAGATTGAAAAAATCTATAAAAAAAATAGTCTGATTGAATTAGACTAATTGTCTGACACATAGCAAAATATCGCCATTGAAGCTATTTGACAATATTTGGAGTGATTATTATGAAGAAATTTACCATATTCGGAAGACCTGGTTGTGGTTTTTGCACCCGAGCCAAACAATTATGTGAAATAAAAAACTATGAATACAAATATATTGATATCTGGGCTGAAGGAATAAGCAAAGAAGATCTTGAGAAGACAGTAGGCAAACCGGTACTGACGGTACCGCAAGTATTCCATGGCGAAACTCACATCGGTGGGTTTGATGACTTAAGTGCTTATGTTGAGACTTTAGCTTAGTATTCAAAAAGATTATTTACAGTACCACTGTGTTTTTACATCAAGGCTCGATTTAGACTTTAAAATAGAATTTAATTTAAGTTTAGCTTGTAACCAATTGAAAACTGGTTAAGTTTATACAAAATGTATTATACTAGGCAGTGGTGCCGGGTAGAATTTCTGATTTATTTAAAAACGTTTTGGTAAAGAAGAGTAACTTTCCATCGTTATCAGTAACAATCTTCGGGTAATTATTAACTTAGAGTGAATAATAAATACCTGATCATCTGGCTATTAGTACCCCAGAATCAACCTATTAATGCAAGTGTAATAACTAATGCCCAGAGATTATGCAAAAAAGAAAGCACCGCAAAAAAAAACGTGGTGCCAGCAGGAAGAAAAAAGACAATAAACAGATCCCACTAACTCTCTGGCTCGTTACAATTGTGCTGGTATCGGGTCTGGTTAGTGGACTGATCTACCTAAAATGGTTTAGTAAAGCACCATCAAATTCTGCACAATCAACGACTATTAATCAGCCAGTTAGAAGTACCGCAGAGTCAGGAAATAAGACGGATAGTAAACCTGAGGATGGCCAGGAAAAAGAAGAAAAGATTCCTCTCTATGAATTACACGAAGATTTAATTAATAAAGAAGTCAAAATTTCTGAAGAAGCAATACGACAACCAGAAAATACCAATCAATACTACTATTTAATGCCATGTGGCTCATTTAGAGCAAAGTTCCGAGCAGAAGAGTTGAAAGCAAAAATAGCATTGACCGGGAATAACTCAAAGATATTGATTATCCGGTATCAGGAAGAAGATTGGCATCGAGTTCAACTTGGTCCCTTTAATCGTAAACGAGCGGCAGAAAGCGTTCGTCATCGACTCAAAGACAACGATATTCATGGTTGTCGGATTGATCGACACCTTGTTAATAAGAAATAACATATTAAGCACATTAGATTTGTAGTTTATCCCTTGAAAAACGAAGGATCGTACCCACATATCAACGATATCCCCCATTTATCAGAGTATCGGGAGCAACTCATTGGAACAATATCGTGGAACCACTATCCTGTCTGTACGGCGTAATGGCAAAGTTGTCATTGGCGGTGACGGTCAGGTATCACTAGGCAATACCATCATGAAAGGTAATGCTCGCAAAGTTAGAAGACTTTATAACGGAAAAGTTATCGCTGGGTTTGCTGGTGGAACGGCCGACGCATTTACTTTATTTGAGAGGTTTGAAGCCAAGTTAGAAAAATACCAGGGCAAGCTCATGCGTGCTGCGGTAGAGCTAGCAAAAGACTGGCGTACTGATCGCACCTTACGCCGACTGGAGGCACTACTGGCAGTA
>CBDUHU010000147.1:0-7900 GCA_965366725.1 uncultured Kangiellaceae bacterium | reverse complement strand
GAGGCCTTTTCCGGTTAGATTTAGTCTTGAGGAATGCTTCACCTGGTTTTAGTTTTACTATTGGATGTTGGTAATAGGTTATCTTTTGATTGTATTTTTCAAATCTCTGAAAGATACCTTGAGTAATAATGTCTGTATTGGAGATCTTAACTTGATCAAAATATGATTCAAGTCGATGATAAACTTCTCCCAGATTGTCTTCATCTCTGATATTGAGGATGTTTTTGTGCAACATAGATTTCCTTTCTTGTTAGCAAAACGCTACTGAAGATAACATTAAATTGAAACAGGGGGAAGTAGCTATTTAAAACACCAGTAGAGATATCTCAATTGCAGCAGCCATCAACTGGTTTTGCTCCTAAGAGAAGTTGTTCAGGTGATATCAATAATTTATTTTAACTCTCGTGAGATATTTTAGTAAAAAGCCACACTTTATTGAATGATGATTGCTTGAGTCGCTTGTCATCAGCAGAAACGCTAATGTTGCCGAACTGCAAATAAAGCTTATTACGACAGTAATTTATTAGTGGGAAATAAGTTTTTATAATTTTTATTATAATTATGTGAGATATTGTTTACTATAGATGAAAAATTATCGATCGCGGGTAACCAATATAATTTTAAAATGGAAAGCCTGATTATAAGAAACCTTTCTTAATTGATAATATTGATATCAATTTTGTGAGTGGTCGTGACATATAGCGTATAGCCCTCAAAAGGGAGAGTGACGAGTTGATTTAGAGAAATGATTGCTCATAAAAGTAGTCCATAAAAACAGGCTTATCAGCTTTATTAAGGGAGAGTTTAGATTGAATAATGATATAGAACTGGACGAAGAGCGTCGTCGTTTCTTAACTTCTGTGTTGGCAACCAGTTTAGCGGTTGGCTTATCTGGATGTCGAACATTCGATCCGGCAAAACCTATGCCTGACTTATCCCCGGAACAGATGTTAATCGATTGTCACTGTCATGTATTTAATGCGGCTGATTTACCGGTAAAAGGATTTGTTGAATTTGTCGTTCTTGGTCAAGTCAATATTCCTGGTGTCGCAAAGCTTTCAGGGTTATTGGTGAATGCCATTGCTGGCGCTCTTGCACCTGGTTTTGTTCAGGAACGGGAGCGGTTAAAGGCGATGTTAGATAATAAGGCTTCTTTTGTACAGGAAACTGACAACTGGAAAGCCGAAGATACAAAGCGTGAGGAGTCTTATATTAGTCGGATAAACAGTGAACTGGATGCTATGGAAAGTGGAATGAAAGTACGTTCACTTAGTACTGATGAAGAAGATTTACTTAATGCAATAAAAGCGGAAATTGGCGTTAGTGATATTAAAAATCTTGGGATATTCGATTGGTATCGCCGGTTAGTGGAAGCAGGAAAAACCATTGGGCGTTATCTTTTATGGGGTTATAAGATGATTCGTTACCGCTACCAGCAAATTGAAGATATTAAGCAGATTTATCCTGAAATTAAACTTTTTACTCCCGCATTGATTGACTTTGACCATTGGTTTGAGGCTGATGTCGATGATAAAGCTATTTCGAACAAAGGTGCAAGAGTGTCAATTGAGCAGCAAATGGAATTAATGGTTTTGCTTAACCGGCTATTTAAAGGTAGCGTTCACCCGTTTGTTGCTTTTGATCCGCGAAGAGATGTCGAAAATGGTGGGAAAACGCTGGATGATGTCAAACGTTATATTGAAAGTTATGGCGCTGTTGGCGTTAAACTCTATCCTCCAATGGGGTTTAGACCGATAGGCAATAGCGAACTAAGGTTTTGCAACTCAACAATTCCCGACTTTGGGCGCAAGCTAGATAACTCACTCACTGCTCTCTATGATTACTGTGAAAGTAAACAGGTGCCCATTATGGCGCATTCTGCAAACTCAAATACCAATTGGCGTTGTAAGGATTATGAAGGTCGTGGAAATCCAGAATATTGGAAAAGTGTACTAACCAGGTTTGAAAAACTCAAAGTTAATTTTTCACACTTCGTGACTAAAGAACAGCCCGGAGAGGGATGGAATAGGACGATAAGAGAACTAATTATTCAATTTGATAATGTATACACCGATTTAAGTCATATTGAGAAATTGACTAAAGAAAAATATACTAAAACTTTCTTCACAGGTTTGAAGGAGTTTGTTTCTCACGAGCAGTCGTCAATGAGTATTAAACTGAAGTCTCGCCTGCTTTATGGTAGTGACTGGATAATGTTGGAAAAAGAAAAAATTAGCCGAAATTATTTGCGTCATATGATTAATCAGTTTGATACTTATATACCTGAAGCGAGAAATCAATTCATTGGTGAAAATGCAGTTGGGTTTCTTGGGTTATCAAAAGGAAATCAGGCAAGGGATAGATTGATTTCTTTTTATTTAAAACAAAAAATGGCTATGCCTGACTGGATATATCAGATTAACTGATTGGCTATTTCTTATCAGTCTTAGCTGAATTGAGCTGTCTGTGATAGTGAATTATTAAACTCTTCCCAGGCATGTCTAATGTTTTTAGAGAATGTTGATTAGTTGAATCTAAATATAGAAATAGACTTGTGGAATACTTTTCTTGGCTAAATGTTAACTTGTTGAGGCGTGGTTCTGTAACTGGCATTAGAGAATGTAGTCTGGTAGCTGGAACCGCTATCTGGTTTGACACGTATATTCATTGAGTCAGATAAATATACGCGACAATAGTAAGTAACTCGTTGTGAAACCAGAATATAACTGATGCACTGACTATAATAGAGGACTTGCTATAAAGCTAATCATTGAAAAACACTATTTGGAGAGTGGCTTTAGTGAATTAAATTCAGTTAATTAGTCACAGCTTGATGGTCAAAACTGAGCACACGTTTTAATTGCCATTTACCATTATTTAGTAACCAAAGGTGAGTGAATTTTGCAACTCCCTGTTTACGAATATCTTTACCTGTTTCTCTCAGATAAAATTCGTGAATACCTCGCTGAATTACGCCATAAATCACATTATTCTTTTTTAAGGGGAATATTTCCATCGAGTCTGGAACCAGTTTGCGAATGGTTTTTCTTACTCTATTAGAGCAAATATTATTTTCAACAGCCTGGAGAAACTCTGCCTTATTTTGAATGCCTGCTATATCGTGATAGAACTCAAAATCAGCTGAAATTATCGGTGGAAGCACTTCTGTTCGGCATTTGTTAAAGCTCTCTTCAAATAGCAAATTATCTAGTGCGGTAAATTCAGACAGCAATTTGTCACCGGATATCTCATGTGCAAACGTTGTTTGAGTCAACAGGGTGATTGCTAGTGCTAACATAATGTTCTTTATTGTCATTTTCATTCCTTAAGTGGTGCTAAAAACCATTTGAAATTCAGTTGCCTGATATAAGCAGTAATTATGCCAGCTGTGATAGTCTGATTTGCTAATAATATTGGGGGATTTGGTTATTGAGTTCGTGTAAACGGCTAGTTTTTAGTGAGATTTGTTATTTATGCCGAGTTCAGGTTATTTAGTAATTTCCGGAAGTATTGTGGAAAGTATTTGTTGAAGAAGGAGTCTTTGTTAGTAGTGAGTTCAACCAGTTCAAAAGATACAAGGCGATACCGTCAAAAATATTCATTTTTTGACGGTTAACGAGGTTTATCTATTTATTGGGTTTCAGCATCATCTGTTGACGATTGATATACCTTGCTGATTTCCAGGGAAAACAATTCGTCTTCAAAATTTTGGTTATATTTCAAATTTGCAATCATCTTAAAAGGAATTTTACCGTTAACCTCATCGAGAGTGATGATCAACTTTACCGACAAATGACTCTTCCTGTCTGTCCAGCGAAAAACAGCCGAAAAACAGGACAGCCATAAAATCTTTTGTTTTTGGAAAATGGCTGTCCTCTAAGTTCTCATAGTATAAGACGAATCAAATTGTATTTTTCTTACTAAATGTTAGAGAAATATCAAAAATTAGTTGTTGTCCTGTCTGAAGAGATGACTCAAAGTGAAGCTGGTTTTCGAATTTGAGAGGGTAAGGTCAAAATAGCCCTAAAGTTGATTAGGTTCTTTTGGTAGTTTGCAGAGCAAATTTAGTAAGGCTTGTTAAGAATGTCTGAATTTTGCTATAAGATGTCCGAATTTTAATAACCGACTACAGCATTATAGTGCTAAATTTCGCTGAGTGACCTTCCGGTGGTTCTTTTCTACCCTGGTTGCTGACTTCAGTTACAAACTTTTATGCCATGAAAATTATGTCAGTATTGCGAATATATTGAGACTGTAAAAAGGTATGAACTCAATGGTTAGTAAGGTCGATTTTTTGTCGCGTAGGTTTTGAATTTTTTAATTAGTTATTAAGGATAATTTGTATGAAAGAAGATAGAAGTAGATGGAGTAAGTTTATCAAGCGAATTAGTTTGATTTTGCCATTAATATTCGTAAACTCGATATTTGCTAAAGAAACCACTTGTTACACAGGTGAGTGTTTGAAGACTAATGCAGAGAATGCAATAGATGGCGATATTATCTATATTGATAAAGGTTCGGTAATAGACTTAACAGGTTTAGGAATGGTTACTATCAGGGCTAGTATCACAATCGATGGGCGAGGGAGCAAATACGCCTTTGGAGCTCCAGGAAAAGCAAATGAAATTAAATCTGACGGAGGTATTATAACTACTTCTAGCGATGGCGTTATGTTCAAGATACTGGCTGGTAACGTTACATTTAAAAGCCTGGTTTTACAAGGGCAGGGTAATAGTAATACGGGAATTTACGTATTAGCAAATTACTTTACTATTACAAAAAGTGAACTTTACGGGTGGAATACTGCCATTACAATTAAGGGACCTACTCAAAATGAGATTTCACACAATTACATTCATCATAATAATAAAGGAAATGGCTATGGTGTGTTGATGTCTGGGCCAGGTGGACATGCGGTAATCAATAATAACGATTTCAACTGGAATCACCATGCTGTTAGTGGTGGTACAAAAACAAATGACACACAACCTGGCTATACAGCGAAGTTTAATTGGCTTGGTCCTGATTCAACTGGTTCTGACTTTGATATGCACGGTTGTGCCGATTACTCAGATTGTTCAGGTAATATGTCGGGAAGATATTTGAAAATTCATGATAATGTTTTTACGGGCTCTGTCTCACATGTTGTTGTTAGAGGTGTACCCACGGGATATGCCCATGTTTATGACAATCACTTCGCACAGGTAAATATCAATAGCGCAGTTAAGCAATGTTATATTGAAAGAGGGACGAGCGATAATGTGTATGAATGGTCTAATTTCTGCAAAGATGGTCGGGGGTGTCATACACCAATATCAAATACTATAGTAGATGGTATTTGGGATAATTCTGGTTTCTGCTCTAGCCCACCCCATCCATAACATTAATTTGCGGTGAGTTCAGCAAACGGAGAATGTAACAAAAACTGTAACTGTCTATCATTAAACTAACCTTAGGAAGGATAGACAGTTACAGTTTTTGTTACATTCTCTTTGAACTCAATAGGCCCCATGACAGAAATGGTGATTTCTAGCCTGTGGTGCAGTACTGGACGCGAAAAACGGGACCGAAAAACAGGACGCGAAAAACAGGACAGCCATCGCGAAAAACAGCGCGAAAAACAGGACAGCCATAAAATCTTATTGGGTATCCCTTAAGTCTCTCACCTTTATTTCGGTGTATATATGGGAGTACGTAAACTCCCATTGTTATAAGATAACAATATCATCTAAAGATACTTGTCGATATTGACCTTTCGACTGTTATCGTTGGCTTGCTTAACCGCTTTTAGCATTGCGTCAAGTTGGGTGCGAACAAACACACGGCCGTTCAATATTACGGTATCGATTGTACGAGTGTTCTCAATGTTTATTAGAGGGTTCTTATTCAGTAAAACTAGATCTGCTCGTCGGCCAGCTTCAATTATTCCAGCATTACTATTCATCAACTTAGCTGGATTTCTGGTGGCAGTAGCAAGTGTTTGAGCAGGGTTCATACCGCCTAAATTAAGTGACCGTAATTCTTTGTGGATGGCGAAGCCTGGCACGACTAAGAATCCTCCAGAATCACTACCTGCGACAATTTTAACTCCTCGTTTTATCATTGCTTTTAATAAGATATGATGAGCCTTTTCTCTAGCTCTCCAGAAAGTGTCATTTATTTTGTACATTTCCTCCGATGGAGAGCTTACTGCTTCAAATTGGTTGTAGCCTGGCAGCCACCCCACCTTATAACCGGGAATCAACTTGGTACCTTCAACCAGTGCCGGGTTGGCGTATTCAATGGGAACGCTTTTTAACTTAGATTCCAGATCACTAAATTGGTCGTGTATATTTTCCATATACAGCAACACAGAGTTCACGGTAATATCCTTTGCTAACAAGTCATCCATAATTTCGTCACTACGTGCTTCAATATGGGCATAGAACGCATCGCTACCTTTTTTATTGATCGAACCAAATTCACGAATCAATACACTAATAATTTCTTCAATGTGAGCCACTTCGCGCTGCTGAGTTACTTTGAGTTCTGATAACTCCATGGTTAATGGGAAATGCCCAACTGTCGATATCCCTAGCTCGGCTGCCAGCTTATTGACAGCTCGGTAGCTAGGCATATCAAGATGGTAAGTTTTAATGGCATCATAACCTTGCTTTACGAACTCTTTGACCATTTCTTCGGCTTGCGCAACATTTTGTGCCGTTTTATGAAAGGTAAAAAACTCAAATATCGTGCCTTCGAGCAAGTCCTTGGTATTGATTGGCGGCGAAGTGACAAACATTCGAGGACCAATGCGACCTTGTTCTATTTCTTCGCGTAATTTTAGGTTTTCGTCAAACCCTCCTAAATCTCGGATATGGGTTACTCCGTTAGCAACGTATAGTAATAGATCATTAGGACTTTTATGCAGGTGTATATGTGAGTCGACCAATCCGGGAATCAAGTACTTGCCACGCCCATCAATTATCTTTGCATTAGTGGGTATAATCGGGTCAACAGTTACTGAGATGATCTTTCCATCATCCACAATGACGGTACGATTAGGAAGCATGGTTTGGCCGTCTGGCGAAAGTACGCTGGCATTGGTAATTGCTGTTAGTTCCATTGGTTTAGCAAAGGCCGTGTGATCGACTAATTCAGTGTTAGCGCCATAGGTAGATTTGATTGCGCCTTTGTACCAAATTAAAAAAGCTAATATAAGAATTATTAGCAAAGCTAAGATGCCCAAAAGCCATTTAGAAAGTGTTTTTAACATTAATAAACTCCATCGGTTGTTTGATGGGGTAATTTCAACAGTCGAGCTGAATTGAAGCGTCCAATTTTATAAAATTAGACGTCCAGGATTATAGTTTTGAGACTTTTCAGCCATTATGTGGCTTAGTTGGGAGTATTCTAAGCAATTTGTTGTCGGTAAATACTAGGTGTTTTGCCAGTAAGCTTTTTAAAGGTGGCATTAAAGCTGCTTTTTGATGAAAATCCAGCATCAAGTGCCAGATCAATCAGTTTGCGATCGCTGTTTTGCTCTAGTTGCTGGCAAACCTCAGCGACTCGATATTCGTTAATAAAGTGGTTAAAGTTCTTGCCACCTTGCTGATTTAAAGTTTCTGACAAGTGGTGCACACTAATACCCACTTGCTCTGCAAGGATCGCCAGTGTGAGTTCGCTATTACGGTACAGAGCCTGTTCTTTGACTTGTTGTTGCACTAAAGATAACAGAGTTGAACGTATTTCTTGATCTAATGTGCCTTCTGATGGCTCTGATCTGTTAGCAATACTGGGTTGTGTCAGTTCTTTTTTTAGCTGTTTAACATGAAATAGACTGGGATTTCGCCATTGGACGATGGCAATAAAATAAACTAATAATACTAATAGTAGATCGGCCAGAATATTAATCGCTGAT
>CBDUHU010000146.1:0-7919 GCA_965366725.1 uncultured Kangiellaceae bacterium | reverse complement strand
CGTTTGTTTTACAACCTGTAAAATAAGAGTAAACATATCGTTAAAATATCATTGATATCTTTTTTTATTTTCACTGGTTAAAGTGGGTTTACAAGTAAGCGTATCCTATACTAATTTTAAAGGTCAATAAACTTGAGAGTTTCTCTATTTGGATTTACGGTATCGAAGAATACGGCATTCCCTGCTGAGGAAAAATCATTAGCGTGGCAGGGGTATTCGTATTTATCACATTATATCGAAGTATTAGAGTCTAGAATTCATTATATTGATACTGGAGGGACGGCAATGCCGATTGTTCTGGTACATGGGTACCCGGCGTCTTCTTATATCTGGCGTGAGATAGTGCCTCGTCTACAAAGTAATAACCGAGTTATTGCTATCGATTTGATTGGTTTCGGAAAGTCGGGCAAGCCACTTATCAACTACTCCTTAGATGAGCAGATGAAGTATTTTGAAGCGTTCATAAATAATATGAAACTTAAAAATATTATATTATGTTTACAGGGAATAGGCTCATATATTGGACTAAATTATGCAGTCAAAAACTCGGAGAAAGTTAAAGCGCTTACCTTTCTGGAAGCTTGTTTTCCAGGTGTTGTCGAACCAGTCAGGCCTGCCATGAAAAATATAGATGGGCAAAGTTTTATAATTAAAGTTAACAAAAAAAAATCATATCAAGCTAATGAATTTACAAACGTCGAATATGAAGCGTTTATGGAATACATGCTGCATCATGCCGTTGAGAGAGAATTATCTGATGATGAAAAAGCAATCTATCGTTGGCCTTTCTGGGATGTTAAAGCACGCAGGCCAATTCAAACTTTACTGGAGAGCGTGCCTTTTGAACAGAAATTTTCTGAATTTGATGTCGTTTGTAGGGCAAGCTATATTGATTATTTAAAAAAATCAGATATTCCCAAACTGATGTTAACCTTTGATCCGGGTGTCCTTGGTAAGTCGTCTCAAATTTCATGGGCGAAAAATCATCTTTCAAACCTTACACTAAGAGCAATTGGTAAAGGTGCGCATTTTGTTCAAGAAGATCATCCAATCGCTATTGGTGAGGCTATTTTATATTGGTTGAAATCGAATAAGTTGTAATTTATCAGAAAGATTATCTGGACAAAGGAATAGATCGCAAAACAACGTGTATTTATAGGAAATAGTTTAATAATATTTGAGACAAAGCAAGCTCAGTTGTGATTTCAACTTTATTTCCCTGTGAAAGTCATTGTCATGGTGCTTAATTCTTATCTGAAAACGATAATGCCAGATATTTTTCTAGTCCACCTTCCAGCCCGTCATTAAGGACACTATTTATCCAGGCTTGGCTTTCAAAATTGATTACCCTGAGTTCATGAACACAGGCGATTAATGTTTTGTCTGGTTCGGGACTAAAAAACTCTGATTGCGTTAATGGTGAGGAAAATAATTTGTGATGCAAAATATCGGTTTGCTCCCACCAGTCCAATAGAATCCAATTTCTAAGCACGCCTCTATGGACAATGCAGAACCCAACGCCATATCTTTGCTGAGTAATAGCAATGTTGGGAAGGTGAGTAGATACCGCATCGATGCAGGTTGAAACAAATGATTCGTCTGGCGGAGCTGCATTAGCCGATAAATAATACATCTTTATCGACCAGTGGTTGACATGCTTAAGTCCAAGGAATTGGACTTTTCTAAGTGAGTAGGGGGTAAATTTATGCATATTAACCAACACTAGTAAACTCAAGCTGTTTCATTTTGTATGGTCTTATTTGAAGTGTCTTCAAATGGCAATAATAAGTGACGCCATATGGCTTTGAAAACGCCTTTAAATGGCCGTTCAGCACTCCGAATTAAAAAATGTTCTAAGTGGTAGTTATCCAGTCCTTCCACTGAGATAGGGACAATCAGGCCTTGGTTTAACTCTTTCTGAACAACATGCTGTGGTAACCGTCCCCATCCCAAACCGGCTAATATCATTTCTTTTTTAGCCTGGATGTCAGAGACAAAATTGTGCCTGGGACTGGCGGTGAGGCCTCTATCTACATTTTCCCGGTGTATCGATGAGTCTAATAACATTACACGATTATATTTTGATTGTTCTTCAATTGACACAAGTCCAGAAACATTAGCCAGATGAAAATCACTACGACACACGGTAACAAATGGAACTGTGATAAAAGGACGAGTATGCATCATTGGCTTTGCGAAGTTAACTTTTGTTGAGATTGCCATATCGACGAGCCCATCTTTTAGTCTTAACACAGCGCTAGATTGATTTTCTGTGCAAACGTTAATCCGGGTATCTGGATAAAGTTTGTCAATTTTATGAATCGTATCCAAAATAGGAGCCAGCGGGCAACTGGCATTAATCGCAATGCGAATCGTCGGATCTTCATCTTTCGACAGTCGTCTTCCTAATAATTCCAAATTGTTAAATTGACTCATGACTTCTCGGCTTTTCTCATGAAAGATTCGGCCATACTCGGTTAACTGAGGACGGTAGCTTTCTCTGCTTAAAATTTTGATTCCGACGTCTTCTTCTAACTTGCGGATCATACTACTGATGGCTGGGGCAGTTTTATACACTTTCTTACTGGCAGCGCGGATCGAACCTTCGCTCACTACTGCTTGCAATATTCTTAATTGTTCAAAGGTCATCGCTAGTCTCGTCATCCAAAATTGTGATAATAAACATCAGGAGGCATGTCCTTTATATAGCGCTAGAATCTAACCCCAGCATGCGTTCAAATAGTTCCCAGGTTTGGTCCGAACGAATAATCTTGCCATGACCTAGTTTATCGGTTGAAGTGAGCGAGACATGTGCATTGCTCTTAGCAACCTGATAGCTTTCTTCCCAGGGGGTAAATTGATCTCCTTTGTCATGAATAATCTGAATCTTTCCCTGGTATTTCGCAATTGCGTTTCTAGGTTCAATATCTGACAATTGCATGTTATTTTTTGACTCGATATCAGCAAGCACTCTGCTCAATAACTCTCTTGGAACCCCACTTTTATCGACTAACTCAAAGAGGGACTCGGTAAAGTTTAAAACCGGAGCAATCAACAGAAGAGGATAGGGTTTATTCAGTGCATTTACTGCGGCTGTTCCCGCCATAGAATGGCATATAATTGCTACTACCAACTGACTCATCTCGAGATAGTCGACAACCCATCGTTTAAGTTGGATAAACTCAAAGAGGTTGGTTTCTGAGCCAGAGCTTTGCCCGTGTGCCAATTGGTCATAGGCTATGGCTCTATAGCCTGAGGAGGCTATTTTTTCCATCAACGGAAACAGTTGTGTTGCGGAGCCCGACCACCCATGACTCAGAAGGATGAGTGGACCGTTTCCCAGTTGGTAAAATTTAATCTTGCCAAAAGGTGAATCAAGGCTATCAGTTTTCATATTTTCAGGTAACTGGCTTACTTTACGACGATGGGGTTTCATCAATAGTTTATAACTCAGTTTTAATGCCAATGATTTTGGCATGAGTAACAAGGGTTTAGTCAATAGTCTGATTATCCACCATAGCTTTGGTCGTTTAGTGGATTTTGAGAAGTAAATTTTATTGCTCATTGTTTTTACCATTATTAAAAGCACGTTCGTGCTATTTTGAGTGAAAATTAAACTCGATGTTTATCGATTAAATTTTGAAATGCCGTACGGAGTAGTTCGCGATTATTCGTTTCGTGTCCAAACCCTTTATATATATGGCTGCCGATATATAGAGAATACATTTCATAGACAAATTGTTTTGCGTTAGTTTGAGTTGAAAGTTCGCCATTTTGTTTCGCTTTATCAACTATTTTTGTGAGGTATCTTATCCAGTTGTTTAGTTGTTGTTTTGCGGTATCCTGAACTGGCCCTGGTTGGCCGTCATATTCGATATTAGCAAGTAAAAAAATACAGCTTTTTGCCAATCCTTTGTACCACTCAATCCAGTTATCCAGCAAGCTACACAGTTGTTCGACATAGGAATGATCTGTTCTTACGGGATCAATCACCCTTTCTTTAAAAATCGTTCCACTATATTCAATGACAGATACCTGGAGGTTTTCTTTTGATTTGAAATGGGCGAACAGTCCGCTCTTTGATAAATTAGCTGTTTTGGCTAATTTCCCGATTGTGAGATCACTTAAGCATGTTTTTGTGGCAGCATCTAATGCGTGCCTTAATATCAGTTTTCGTGTCTGCTCGGCTTTATGCATTGACGATTGACCTTCTCATACCTGGTAGCTAAATATAATAGCACGAACGTTCTATTAGTCAATATGCAGACTGACTAAAGAGATCGTGAATTCTGTTTCTTAATGTAACTAGATGTTGTGTAAATTTTTTATCAGGTACACAGTTGATTTTCAGCCAGACCTGGGTTGCGGCCGTTGTCTTGGCAGTTTAGCAGAGAGTATATTTGTCTAGCAGGCCATATCAATTGGGTGAAAAGTGCTTTCAAGCCATGTCTATTTTGAGGTTTATTTTTCTGAAGAATATGATGGAGGCAAATTATAGTTTTTACATCATAAAAGGTAGCTTGTGCGATAAGATTCACATCAAAAGATTGATTGTTATATTTTGCATGTTGACGTAAACTCCCATCAACATTATTCCTATCAATATTAATCTATCTTTATCGACCCCCGACTAAATCTATCAAAAATAATGAGTCAGTTTCATAAATATCTCGGCGTAGTATTATTTCTTCCTTTTATAGGCTGGGTTATTACAGGCATATTTTTTTTCGTAAAGCCTGGTTATCAGAATGCTTATGATAGATTGATAGTAACGACTTACCCACTAAAAAGTCAGTATCAAATTATTTCTCAACCTGACTGGCAAGAGGTTCGGTTGCTTAAAACTATTTTAGGTGAACATTTACTGGCCAGGAGTGGTGATGTCTGGCGTCATTATAATCCCCGCACTCTTGAAGAGGTTAATATTCCTGAAGAGGGACAAGTTAGACTGATTGTAGAAGACGCGATTAAAAACAACCTAAAACGGTATGGCAAAATTATCAGTGTTGAGAGATTGAAGGTAGTTACAGAGAATCAAGTTAAAATTACTTTAGACTGGTCGCAACTTAAACTGCATCAAACGGGAAAAGACACTGAGTTTATAAATCAAATGTATAAAATTCATTATCTTCAATGGTCTGGAATAGAAGGGGTCGATCGGATTATGGGCGTTATTGGGTTGATGGCTGTTTTGCTATTGACATTACTAGGACTTAGAATGTCAATTTCCCGCAGAAAAACAAACAATAGAAAAAAATAACAGGATAGTCGTGAAAAAGAATAGCCAGTAAATATTGTTATGTTTAAAAAATAATATTCCACATGTATTAAAATTTTCGTTGAAATGAACTCTTATACTCTCCCGGAGATATACCAAATTGCGCTTTAAAACAACTGGTAAAATGGCTTTGGGTAGAAAAACCAACTTCATAAGTTGCAAAGCTAGCGGTTTTACCTGCTTCAAGAAGTGGTTTAGCTTTTTCTAATCGAAAGCGTCTTAAGTATTCCAGTGGTGTCATATTGAGTACTGCCTTGACTTTACGAAAAAATTGTCGCTCGCTCATTTCCAGTTGCTCTGCTATTTCCGGAATAGTGATACCCGCAGAAGTATAAATTTCTTCCAGAGTTTCATTCAGTTTCTGAATAAAGCCAATTTGCCTCTCGCTTTTTCTGATTAAAACATCATCACTTTCATTTGAGTCAACCTGTAATTTAGAGTCAAATGCTAATTCGCCAAATCGTTTTTTTAAAATATTGCGTATTTCCAATAAATTATTTAAACGTATTTTTAACTCTTCAACATCAAATGGTTTAGTTAAGTATTCGTCTGCTCGTTCATACCAGCCTTTTAAACGACTCTCTCGATCTCCTCTGGCGGTCAACAGTATAATTGGTATGTGACTGGTGATTTCACTATTACGAATGGCATTGGCTGTTTGGTAGCCATCCATTTGTGGCATCATAATATCGCTAATAATTAAATCGGGAACTTCTTGTTTTGCCAGTTTTACTCCTTCCACACCATTAGCAGCTGTGATCACTTTATAATCTTGCTCAATACTTGTTTTGATATATTGTCGCATGTCCGGGTTATCTTCGATTATTAGTAATAAAGGGTTATTTGAGAGTGATTGTCTTTGCTCAGCTTGAGTTGTTTTTTGAACTGTGTTTTGTGGGGCTAAACTCATCATTTCCATAGCCACAATTTCGTCGTTGGAGTGTGCTTCCAGTTCTCGTGGATCAACTTCGCGATTGATTGGCAGTAGCACGGTGATTTTGGAACCTCTTCCCAGTTGGCTCTCGATTGAAATGGAACCATCATGGGCTTCAATTAGTTCTTTAACGATACTCAGGCCAATGCCTGCACCGGTTACCTGTTCACTGTTATCATCCAGTATTCGGTTATAACGTTCAAAGATCATTTCTAATTTTTCTTCAGGCATACCAATTCCCGTATCGGTTACAGTTAGTTCGAACTGATTATGCTGATTTCGCCGGGTCGAAACTAAAATTTGATCGCCGGGCTTTGAATATTTGATCGCATTAGATAGTAGATTGAGGAATATTTTCTCATAAGCATCCGGGGTAAATTCGAAACTGATGTCAATGCTTTCTTTTATTGACAGGTTGAGTTGTTTTTCTCTGGCTAAATCACTGAATGCATCAGATAATAACTGAGTAATTTGAGATATCGGTTGTGCAGATTTCTGAGTGATCGACTTAATCCTGAATGTTTCCAGGTTTAGAAGTTGATCGACCATTCTTAACAATCGATATCCATTTCGTTGAATAATATTCAGACGCGTATGATCTGGCTTATTTATATTGTTTTTGATAACTTCGGCCAGAGGTCCTAGAATCAAAGTTAATGGTGTTCGAAATTCATGAGAAATATTGGCCAGTTCTTCATTTTTACGAGAAAGTAGTTGTTCGACCTTACTTTTCTCATCAGCGAGTTGGGTCGTTCTTCTGGCGACAGATTCTTCGAGTTTATTCGCTCTTCTGGTTAATGAACGTGTTCTAAAATTAATAATCAAAAATAGAGATGTGATAGCAAAAATGATATAGGAGATATAAGCAATATCAGTTTTCCACCATGGTGGAGAAATGGTTATCTTAATCTCGTTAAACTGGTTGCCCCAACTCCCATTGGTGGCTGCTCTTACTTTAAAAATGTAGCTTCCCGGATCTATGTTTGTATAGTTTGCATGTCTACTATCTTTGTCAATATTATTCCAGTCGTCATAGTTTTCCAGTTTGTACTGATATTTAAGCCGGGTTGGATTATTGTGATTGAGAACTGCAAAGGAAAAAGAAAAATTATTTTTATCGTAGCTTAGATTTAGTTGGTTGATTAAATGAATGTTTTTCTTAAGCAGACCTTTTTCATTGCTGTTACTAACCGGAACAGACTGATAATTCAATTTAAAGTCGGTGATTGTCGGTACTTCATCAGAGTTAAGTTGGTTGAAATGTTTGGTGTTTATTTTATTGATTCCGGTCATACCACCAGTCCAGATTACCTGGTTAACTGAATCATATGAACCAGAGGTTGTTGCTTCGTTCGACTGCAAGCCATCATTATCAAAGTAATTGATAAAAGTACCGCTTTTAGAACTGAGTACCGACAGTCCATTGTCTGTACTAATCCAGATATTTTTATAGGAGTCGCTTTCAATATTCCAGATAGTATTATTGGTCAAACCATCCTGTTTGTTGTAATGATGATATTTTCCATTAGCGGTATTAAATTTATATAAGCCATAGCCTCTACTTCCTAACCATAAGATACCATCATCTGAAATTTTTGATGCGGTTATATTTTCTGGTAAGCCTTCAGCATCTTTTCCTTTTCTAACATATTGAGTTGTTTTTTCTGTGTTAAGATCAAAGGAAACCAACCCCTGGTATGAGGTACC
>CBDUHU010000145.1:0-7923 GCA_965366725.1 uncultured Kangiellaceae bacterium | reverse complement strand
TGCATCCGGTAGTTCGCCAATGCCCACGCCATCGAGAACGATTACAAAAAAATTCACATCATTTGTTCTTTTTTACAATCCAGATATAACTTAATTCAATAAAAAATAGCAGTCTCAATTAATCTTGTAAATGCAAATCACTGTTTAAAATCAAATGAATAGGGTTTTGTCAGAATAGTGCATATTAATATCGCAAAGTTAGATAATATCAACTTAACATAGATTTTTATTATTATAGAAAAGTCTTTAACAAGTCAGTATTTCTGACTACAAAGTAATGTTTGCTGTCGATAAGAAAGTAAAATAGATAAGATTAATTTGATGAAAGATTAGCGACTAACAATGAGTTGGTAATTTATTGAAAGAAATTCTGGTGGTTCAACTGTCAGGTGAATGTATAGGCCAACGCTAAGTCAGCCTTAATCTGTTTTAAATTTAGTTTCCAGCAATGGTAACCATGCTAGCTTGATTTACTCCCTGTAATAAATTCAACAATGGTTATCCCATCAATCCCCGCCTTAACAATAAAAATACCAAATACCAACGGAACGACTACATAAGCAATCGTATGGAAAATAGTGCCGCCTTTATAACCCAGCTTATCCCGCATAAACTTCAGTTTAATCAGTTCTTCAGGGGATTTAATACTGGTAATAGCGGTATAAATACCAAAGATAATAATGGCTGCACCGAGTGCGAGAGTCGTATATTGCATTGATTGTCCGAACGGTTGCTCTGGTTGTTGTAATTTTATAGAAAGTTTATCAGATTAACCAGTTGCTGTTTAGCATTAGTGCGCCAATTAATCTGGCGCACTAATGCATAGTTTGACTACTTTAATTGATTAAATAAGTAGGTGTACATCATTGCATAAAGGTGAGCAGTCTGGTTATTGTTGGCTGCGCCGCCATGACCCCCTTCAATATTTTCATAATATAGGACATCATGTCCCATCGATTTCATCTTTGCGACCATCTTTCTCGCATGACCAGGATGAACTCGATCATCACGCGTGGAAGTGGTAAAAAATGCTCTCGGATAAGATTTGTTTTTATCCAGATTATGGTAAGGAGAGAAGTGCTTGATATAATCCCACTGCTCAGGGACATCAGGATTTCCGTATTCCGCCATCCAACTGGCACCTGCCAATAACTTATTGTAGCGCTTCATATCTAATAATGGCACCTGGCAAAGGATCGCGTTAAACAAGTCAGGACTACGAGTAATCATATTACCCATTAATAGCCCACCATTACTGCCACCTTGCGCACCCAGATGTCTTGGTGAAGTTACTTTTCGATCGATTAAATCTCTGGCAATAGCTTCAAAATCTTCATAAGCTTTATGGCGGTTCTGTTTAAGAGCAGATTGATGCCAGCTTGGACCAAACTCACCCCCTCCACGAATATTGGCCAGTGCATAAACACCACCGCGAGATAACCAGGCGGTGCCGCTTAGGGCTGAATAGCTGGGCTTAAGAGAAACTTCAAACCCCCCATAACCGTAAAGTAGGGTAGGATTTTTGCCATCTAGCTTAGTATTTTTGTTCATTACCAGAAAGTAGGGTACTTTTGTGCCATCTTTTGAAGTCGCAAAATGTTGGGATACCTTCAAGTTACTTGCATCAAATTTGGCAGGTAACTTCTGCAGTTCGGTCCGCTCAAAAGTCTTACCGTCCATAAAATATAAGGTGTCAGGTTGTAAAAAGTCTTCGTAAGTAACAAAAAACGAGTCACTGTCTTCTTGCATTCCGGATAAACCAATTCTACCTTTTGACTCCATTGGCAGTTTTTTCGAAGACCATTGACCTTTTTGGTTAACTTCAAAACGTTCAACGATTGATTGCACATTATCTAGCCAGGAAACCCAGATATAGTTCTGAGAAAATGCCAGCGAGTTAATAATTCTGGTTTTGCCTGGTTCAACAAAAACCCGATAATCTGGCTCTCCCTTCTTTGCTGCATCGAGGCTGGTGTAAATTACTGCGCCTTGCTTGAAGGACTGTCCTTTGTATTCCCAATCAGACTTGAGTTGAACAAATAGCTGGTTCTTATACACACCTGAAACTCGCGCATCATCTTGTTTGACTAACTTTAGCTTCTTGTCACCATCAAAGATATAAGCGACATTGGTATAAAATGAGGTACTGTCATAAGCGATGTCAATGTTGCCGTGAATACTGAAATTTCGATATACGCCCGCCGAAACAGAGTCCACACTTCCTTCATGAATGGTCTTAGCCGTAGCCAGTTTAGTACCTCTTTGCCATAATTTGGCAATACGTGGATAGCCTGATTTGGTTAAACTACCTTCTCCAAAGTCAGTTCCTACATATAAACTGTCCTGATCTTTCCAGGAAACCCCAGATTTTGCTTCTGGCAGGTAAAAGCCGTCTTTAACAAAGTCCCGCTGTTTAATATTGAATTCTCTAACCACACTAGCATCTGCACCACCACGGGATAAAGATAGTAAGCACTGCTCATATTCAGGAAAAAGGCAATTCATTCCAGCATAAACCCAGCTTTCCTTTTCTTTTTTAGCAATTTCATCCAGATCAAATACTGTTTCCCACTGGGGTTTGTTAGCCAGATAGTCGGCTAATCTGGCTTCTCGATATAGCCCACGGACATTTTTTTCATCCCGCCAGAAATTATAAACTTTGTCGCCCCGGATAGTGACATAGCGGATCTTGTCCTTAGAATTAAGGATTTCCAGTGTTGTGCTGTGGATATCTTTATAAAGTGGTGAACTTGTTAATTCTGTTTCTGAGAGTTTATTTTGTGATTTAACCCACTCCATCGCTTTTTCACCCTGAACTTCTTCAAGCCATAGGTTGGGGTCATTTTCGGCTAGGGCCAGGTTTGATTGTGTCGCTAGCAAAGCCAGCGGTATCCACCATTTAATCTTCATTTTTATTCTCTGTGATTTGCTGAATCGATTAAGGTACTGAATATCGGCTGTTAAATAAAGTACTATATTGTGAACAGATATTACTCAGAAACAGTGGATTAAGACAGATATGTTGACTGAACAAACATCATTGAAATCTGTCTACAAGAAGCAATATGAGATACTTCACACCCTTAAGATAATCATTCAGGTGAATTATTGATGATAAGATGGATTTTAGTACTATTAGCATTACTGGGTTGTAGCAATATGCTGGCACAACCCATTCCATCGAGTACTCGTTCGGTAAAAGCGATTCAATCAGTAAAAGCTTCATTAATAAAGGCACTTTCAGCCAGGGGTTTTGAATATGGCGCGCCGATTTTTATTCGGATTTTTAAAGCGACCTCTAAGTTAGAAGTCTGGGTCAAAAAAGATCAGGTATTTGAGCTTTTTAGAGAATATGAGATCTGCACTTTTTCCGGTGATCTGGGGCCAAAAATTCGCGAAGGAGATTGGCAGTCTCCTGAGGGTTTTTATTTTGTTAAGCCCGCAAATTTAAACCCCTGGAGTTCCTATCATCTATCTTTTAACCTTGGCTACCCAAATCTCTACGACCGGGTACATGGCCGTACCGGAAGTGCGTTGATGGTTCATGGAAAATGCGTTTCTATTGGTTGTTTTGCTATGACTGATGAATACATAGATGAAATCTACGCTCTCGCCAATGCGGCATTCGAAAACGGACAGCCTTTTTTCAGGGTTCATAGCTTTCCATTTAAACTTGAACCAGGCGCACTTGAGGCTTATCAAGATCACAAATGGTATGGATTTTGGAAAAACCTTCAGCAGGGGTATGATTATTTTAATCAGAAAGGCGTACCGCCAAATGTCACCGTTAGCAAACAACAGTATCAATTTGAATAGGATAAAAAATTAGTTTAAATGTTCCAATTAAAAAAGCCTTGCTCGCTAAAGTCATTGAAGATAGTCACCAGGCAGAACTTTTAACCGACTCATTTCAGGTAGTTAACGAGATTTAGTTAGAGTGATAATTGTACAAAATAGTTTTTTCCCACTAGGCTTGGGATATGAAAATTGTTTACACAAGAGCATTACAGGGATGCCTATTGTCATTGGGAGCCCCGCTGGGTTGGCTGGCAATCCGTTTCTTTACTGTTCCGGATATTCTAGTTGAGCTACAAGAAAATAAGGGACTTTATGTCTACATGCTTTTCGGTACGATGAGCGTATTTGTTGGCTTTGGAATTTATGTTGGTAGAAAACAGGAGCAAATATCTGACCTGGCTATTCGGGACTCGCTGACCGGGGTATATAATATTCGTTTTTATATTGAGCGGTTAAAGGAAGAAATTGCTAATACAGCTCGTTACCAATCTCCCTTATCTCTTATTTATCTGGATCTGGATCATTTTAAAAAGGTTAATGATCAACATGGACACCCAACAGGCGATGAGGTGTTAAGAAGAGTGACCGCGGTCATTTCAGATTCCATCAGGGTACAGGATGTCTTTGCCAGAGTAGGTGGAGAAGAATTTGCGTTACTATTACCCAGATGCCACTTGTCTGACGCAAAGAAAGAAGCTGAACGTCTTCGTTGCGCAGTTGAGTCACTGCAAATGGACGCAGGGGGCGGATTAACTGTTGAAGTGACCATTTCTCTGGGAGTTGTTGGTTTACAAAATGGTGAGACATTAAGTCAGTTTTATGAAAGAGCCGATCGTAACTTATATCTTGCAAAACACCAGGGACGAAATCAGGTGGTCGGATAAACCAACCGTTGAATTACCCTTTACCCGTTACAACTGTAATGAGCGAGTCTAGATTGTATGAAATTAGTTGAGGCAATAAGCAAACTTAACTCTCATTCACCAGCTGATCTTAAAGTGATATATGCGGATTTCTCTGAAGATCCTGGTTTTGTAGCGAGTCTTTTGACTTTATTGGTTAACAATAACACTGAAATTAAATCTAGTTGGCTATTAAAACACTACCTGAGTTGTGGCAATCAATTAACCAGTCAACAGAACAGCCAATTGTTTCATTTGTTAGCCGGATTGGATAATTGGCAGGCACAATTGGAGATTTTACAAAGTTTATCTTATATGCCTGTTCAACCAGCTGACAGGTCAGTTGTTGAAGCCTTTTTGCGTCGATGCCTTGCATCTGCAAACAAGTTTGTCAGGGCATGGAGCTATAATGGATTTGATATATTAGCTGAACAATATCCACAGTACCGTGCAGAAGTTGACTTATTTTTCGAAATGGCGATGAATGATGAAGCGGCTTCGGTAAAGGCAAGAATTCGAAATATTGTCAAAAACAGATCCCGAAGCCACTGAAATAGTCCCAGGCAAAATTAGCCAGGGTTTTGTCATTTAATGAGTGTGATTATGTGAAGAATTGCTCGCATGATGGTTGCTTTTGCTCGCCTCACTTAGTCCTTTATACATCTGACGGGTCATCCTTTCGGTAGTGATAAATCCCCAGTTCCATTTTGCATGATATTTTTTTAATGGGTTTAGCTGAACAACTTCTTCTTCACTTTTGCCTTTAGCAATCAGATCCTCAATCAGTTTTTTCGACTCTTCAAGCATTGCAATTGACGCAGCGAGATCTTTTTTAGAGGCTAGTTCACCATGACCGGGAATAATTTTAGTTTGTTTATCTGATAGTGCCAAGATTTGTTTTTGTGCTGAAATATAGCCATCAACACTGCCACCACTGTTTATATCAATATAGGGGAACATCCCATTAAATAATGTATCACCAGTATGGATGACATTAACATTTTTAAAGTGAATAACCGCATCACCATCGGTATGAGCGTTGGCTACATGAAAGATATGCGCGTCATTGCCATTTAAATGAAAGTTCATCGCGTGAGAAAAGGTAATTACAGGTAAGGCTGCTTTGGGAGCTGGTTTGTTACCCTCTGGAGTTGCCACACCTTTGTCTAGCAAGTGCCGACGCAAATTTTCGTGGGCGACAATTCTAACGCCTTCATTGCCTAAATTTTCATTATTACCAGTATGGTCACCATGAACGTGAGTATTAATTAAAAAGTCGACCGGCTTGTCAGATACAGATTTAATTGCAGATTTCATAATGTCCAGCATTGGTGGCATGGAGTCATCAATCATAACCACGCCATCTTTGCCAGTTGATAATCCAATGTTACCACCGGTAAAACCACCAACACCTTTTAGCATATATAAACCGGGTGCAACTTCTGTGGTTGAGAAGCTCAACTTGGCTTTTTCTTCTGCAAAACTTGCCAGTGAAATTGAGAGCAGGCCACTGATGGCTGCAAGCGTTATCAGTTTTTTCATTTTATTTTCTCCATGTATTTTTTACTATTAAGTCTGCTTTTTCTGTTGAATCAAAGGTAACATTGTCCCGCTGAGGCGACAAATTGTATATTTCTATAAATAATGCAGAGTTTGCATTGATAAACATTGCTGCCATTAATTGATTTATCCTCGAAAATTTTCAACTTGAAACAGGTATAGATGTTTGAGATTTTTTACTACATCTGGCAAAAAATTCACACTGAGAGTTAATTATATAGAAGCTTTAAGTGGGTAAAAGAAGTTGGCGGCTTATCGGTTAAAAAGGTGAGTTTGGAATAAATCAGTTGAATAATTAGCTATTTTGGATAGCAAGAACGTAAGATCTTTCCAGAAGCTACTGAAATCATCAATAAATGATGGTGGGCGGTACCCACCATCATTAACTGTCTAAAGTTGCTGACTGGCAGCTTTTTTCATATAACTATCATCAAAGCGAAATTTAATATTTGATTTAGAACCTAACACACTGCCATCAGGAAACTGAATACCAACAAAATCGGGAGAAGCTGCACCATCGCCGAATAATCCCTTGTCAAAACTAAATTGACGAACATTATCCATTGTCTGCTTAACTTCTTTGCTTGCACTAATTTCTGCTGCCTGAGCAGGGTCATAAAACATTTTTGTGGTTTTTAGCTGTGAGCGTAGTTCTGCATCTGTTGCACCTGCCTGGTTGGCCATAAAACTAATGGCTTCTTTGGCTTGAGTGCCACCACCGGACATAATTGACATGGTTTCATACCATGCACCAGCAAGCGCTTTTTTCAGTCGCTCATCAGCGTCTGTTTTTACGACCATTAAGTCCAGTATTTCTCCGGGTATTTCCGATGAATCAAATACCAGTTTAGCTCCCTTAGCATTTCGAACTTGTTGCAATGGTGGATTCCAGGTGACTGTTGCTGCACCCGGTGTGGTGATAAATAAGGCAGCAATATCGGCATCCGAAGTGTTCACAACAGTTAAATCTTTTTCCGAAAGACCATTTTTATCTAACGCTCTGGCCAGTAAATAGTGGGAAACTGATAATTCGACCAAGGTTACTTTTTTACCTTTAAGGTCGGCAACACTTTTACCATTTTTGATGACTATACCGTCGTTTCCATTGGAATAATCGCCAACGATTAGCGCTGTTGAGTCAATACCGCCAACTGCCGGTATGGTTAATGCGTCCATATTAGTCATTGTGCAAGCATCATAACGGCCACCGGTATAAAGGTTGATTGACTCTATATAGTCGTTAATTAGATCAACCTTTACTTCGATATCATATTTATCTGCCCATTTTTTGACGATGCCCTTTTCAGCGGCATAGCCCCAAGGTTCCCATCCGGTATAATGTGACCAGCAAACATTAAAGCTGTCTTTTGCTTGCAGACTAAATGACAAGGATGTGCCAAGTAGGGTTAAAATTCCTAATTTTTTTAAATATTTCATTTAATACTCCTGATTAGCTTTCTTTTTGTAGATCAATAATTTCTAAACCAAAATCATCTTCTACATTTTCCGCGTTTTTAAATTTCTTAACCGATTCATCCGCTCTTTGTGATAACTCGTCCATTTCAATAATGGTTGTAGCCATTTTGGGTAGAGCGTCCTGACGGTATTTGCTGATATCTTCCAGGGCTGCATTAATATCGTCAAATGCCTGTTTTAGCACTTC